>CAZTLH010000104.1:0-8499 GCA_964614335.1 uncultured Gammaproteobacteria bacterium | reverse complement strand
GTGACATACAGGGCATGTTCAGACAATGGGGTCTTGATTTTGTAGGTACTGCCCAGCAACAATTTTGGACGCGCCAGTTTCTCGTGCATCTGCACGACACTTTTCTGATCCGGGGTTGCCAATACCGCTTCCATCGTACTCGTCGACCCTGAATCAGTGGTCACCGGATCCGACTGCTGTTGTTCCTTGACAACCTTGTAATCGACAATTTTGCCTTCAATTTTGACTGCCATCTCTGTTTTCTCCTCATTTTCCACTCCACAGGGTCTGCCTGTTCAGAAACGTCCGTAATACCCTTCTTTCAGGGCATCATAGAGGTTGGCTGCGGTGTGGGTTTCACCATCATAATCCACTTCATCATTGCCCTTCAGTTCCACGACCTCACCATTATCGAGGACAAATCGATAGGTCGTCGCCGCCAGATCCTGCTCTTTGACCAGCACACCTTGATGTGCTGCTGGATTAAAACGGAAAGTCGTACAACCCTTCAGGCCTTTCTCATAAGCGTATAGATAAATATCCTTGAAATCTTCAAAGGGATAATCGGTTGGTACATTGGCGGTTTTTGAAATGGAGGAATCGATCCATTTCTGTGCAGCCGCCTGCACATCAACATGTTGCGTCGGTTTAACACTGCCGGCACTGATAAAATAGTCCGGCAACTGATTCTCGACCTCGCTGGTAAACGGGTCGGCATCGGCGTTGACCCGTTGTCTGTACATCAACAGTTCATAGGAACAGACATCGACTTTTTGCTTGGTCTTACGGCCTTCACGAATAATATTCCTGGAATATTTATGAGCAAAAGACGGCTCAATACCGTTACTGGCATTATTGGCCAATGACAGACTGATGGTACCCGTCGGTGCAATCGAGGTATGGTGGGTAAAACGTGCACCCTTTTCGGCGATGGCTGTGGTCAGGGCCTCAGGTAATTGTTGCATATAATGGCTGTAGCGGGCCAGTAACACCGAGCCACGAATCCGATCACCGTCCTGGAAGCCGTCAGCCTCCATTTCGGGACGTTGTGCCAGCATCGCCCTGGTCACAGTGAATTCTTCCAGCATGATCGGGGCCGGGCCTTTTTCCTGAGCCAGTTCCAGACCGGTTTGCCAGCCCACCAGGGCCATTTCCCTGGCCACTTTTTCAGTGAATTCAAGTGATTCGGGACTACCGTATTTCATCCTCAACATGGTCATGGTCGAGCCAAGACCGAGGAAACCCATACCGTGTCGTCGTTTGCGCAGAATCTCATCACGCTGTTGTTGCAATGGCAGACCATTAACTTCCACCACATTGTCCAGCATCCGTGTAAAGACCGCCACCACCTGTCGAAAACGCTCCCAGTCAAAGGTTGCGTGGGCGGTAAACGGCTCAACAATGAAACGGGTCAGGTTTATGGAGCCCAGCAGACAGGCCCCATAAGGGGGCAGGGGTTGTTCACCACAGGGATTGGTGGCCCGAATATTTTCACAAAACCAGTTATTATTCATGCTGTTGATACGGTCAACAAGGATAAAACCCGGTTCCGCATATTCATAGGTCGAGGTCATGATTAAATCCCACAGACGCCGTGCCGGTGTACGATCATAGACACGACAGGCGACCTCACCGGTATCATTGACGATATAGCCTTTGGTATTGGGCCATTGTCGCCATACGATGCTGGTCTCATCGGCATCAAATTCAGCCTGGCTGGCCGGAAATACCAGGGTCCAGGGCTTATCTTCCTTGACCGCCTGCATAAATTCATCACTGATCAGGCAGGACAGGTTGAATTGGCGTAAACGCCCATCCTGGCGTTTTACTGTAATAAATTCGCCGACATCAGGGTGACCAATATCGAATGTCGCCATCTGTGCACCACGTCGACCACCGGCAGAGGATACTGTAAAACACATGGCATCAAAAATATCCATAAATGACAATGGACCGGATGTATAGGCGCCGGCACCGCTGACAAAGGCCCCCTTGGGTCGCAAGGTAGAGAATTCATAACCGATCCCGCAACCCGCCTTCAGAGTCAAACCGGCTTCATGGACTGACTGCAATATTCCATCCATAGAATCCGGTATTGTTTTCGAGACCGTGCAGTTGATAGTACTGGTGGCCGGCTTGTGCTCGTGGGCACCGGCATTGGAGATGATACGACCAGCCGGAATGGCACCATTCTGTAATGCCCAGATGAATTGCCGGTACCAGGTTTCCTGCAGATCTGGCTTCTCTACCCCGGACAAGGCTCTGGCAACACGTTTGTAGGTATCATCGGGCGTGTGATCGATGACATCACCATTGCAGCTTTTGAGGCGGTATTTCTTGTCCCAGATATCTTCCGAGGCTGGTTGTAATCGATCTTTGTCAGTTTCTTTGGTCATCGTTTTTTTGCTGTTCGCTGCAAGAGTCTGCAGCCTGGCCTGCGCTGTGGTGTCCACAATTTATCCCCGAAGGTTGCTGGCAGAATACCAGGTATTCTGTCTCGTAAATCTGCCATCCTGGCGGTAAATAATTGATTTTCTGGCAGACATCCCTCCTGTATCAAACAGGGTCTGCAGACACCAGCGTCCGTTCCATTGCGCTGGGCCGAAAAAAACGGCCAACTACTATATTTAGTGGTTGGGCGGGGTAAGTTACCCCTATATATGGGATCTGTCAACTCCCGATCGGACCAACGGTAGGTTCGGTAGTCGCCGGATAAAGCCGCTTAAAGACCTTCTTTTGAATCTTTTCAGAGACGTAAACTGGTCTTCGGGTCAAACAAATTAGCTTTGGCCATATCAACCATGAAACGCATGCTCTGACCCGGCGCAACGGCCTGATCTGGACGCACTCTGGCGATGACTTCAACGCCACCGAGGGTAATGAATGTCATGGTATCAGCGCCAGTGGGTTCCAGCACATCGACCGGGCAATGAAAGTCTGCGTAGGGGCTGTCGCTGTCAACATCGACCGCCCGATAATGGGTAATCGATTCCGGGCGAATACCAAACAGAACCTCCCGGTTCAGCCATGAATCATAGCGTGCTGATGAAGTAGCCAATGGAAAAAACAGGGTCGTGCCATCCTGTTGTTCGATGCTCACACCCAAACGATCTTGTTGTCGATTGAGTATGGCAGGGATAAAACTCATTGCCGGGGAACCGATAAAACCGGCGACAAAACGATTGGCTGGCTGCTCATAGATGGTTTGCGGGTCGGCAAACTGTTGCAATATGCCGTCTTTCATGACGGCAATTCGGGTCGCCAGGGTCATGGCTTCAATCTGGTCGTGAGTGACATAAACCATAGTGGCACCCAGACGTTGATGCAGACGCTTGATCTCGGTGCGCATTTCCACCCGCAACTTGGCATCGAGGTTGGACAACGGCTCATCAAACAGAAAGACATCCGGATCACGCACCAGGGCACGACCCATGGCGACACGTTGCCGCTGGCCGCCAGACAATTGTGCCGGTTTGCGATCCAGTAACGGTACAATCTGTAATAAATCAGCGACTTTCTGTAATGCGGCATCCTGCTCGGCACGTGGGGTCTTGCGTATCTCCATACCAAATGTAATATTCTTTCGAACAGTCATATTGGGATAGAGCGCATAGGACTGAAAAACCATGGCAATGTTGCGATCTTTTGGCAGCACATCATTGACGATTCGATCCCCGATACGAATTTCTCCGGCTGAAGGCTGCTCCAGACCGGCAACAAGATTAAGCAAGGTGGATTTGCCACAACCTGAAGGCCCCACGAGGACCAGCAGTTCGCCGTCCTCGATATCGATATCGATATTTTTCAGAATATCAACCGTACCAAAACTTTTTTTAATGTTGTGAATTTCCAAAGAGGCCATAGCACTATCCTTTTACAGAGCCTGCGGTGAGGCCACGAACAAAGTATTTGCCGGCAAATATGTACACCAGCAAGGTCGGCAGACCGGTCATGATGGCCGCTGCCATATCCACATTGTATTGCTTGACCCCGGTCGTGGTATTAACAATATTGTTCAGGGCCACGGTCATGGGCTGGGAACCGCCGGAAGTAAACGAGGCCCCAAACAGAAAGTCGTTCCAGATCTGGGTAAACTGCCAGATCACGGTAACGACGATGATCGGTAACGAAATCGGCAGGATGATACGCCAGAAGATGGTAAAAAATCCGGCACCATCGATGGTTGCTGCCTTGACCAGTTCTGCCGGAATCCCAATATAGTAATTACGGAAAAACAGGGTGGTAAAGGACAGGCCGTAGACCACGTGAACCAGCATCAGTCCGACCGTCGTATTTGCCAGACCGATAGCCCCTAGCACCTGCGCCATCGGCATGATCACCACCTGAAAGGGGATGAAACAGCCGAATAGAATCAACGAAAAAATGACATTATCGCCACGAAAACGCCAGTGGGTCAGGGCGTAGCCATTAAAGGCTCCAAACAGGGTCGACAAGGCCACACCGGGTATGGCAATCAGCACGGAATTCCAGAAATATGGTCGAATCCCGGTACAGTTGACACCAACACAGGCTTCACTCCAGGCATAGGACCAGGCGGAGAAAGACAAGGCATGTGGCAAGGACAATAAATTGCCCTGTCGTATCTCGTCCAGTGACTTGAATGAGGTAGCTACCATCACCAGTAATGGCAGCAAATAAAAAAGGGCAAAGAGTCCGAGGATGACATACAGCAGGATTCGCAGTACAGCTTGAGCCGGTTGTTGTGAGGTGATTCCGGCTTCAGTCATTCTTTCGCCCCCGCAGTTCAGAATAAAGATAGGGGACAATGATGGCCATGACGGTCGCCAGCATCATCATGGCACTGGCTGCGCCGAGACCCATCTGGTTACGGCTATAGGTCATGGTATACATAAAGGTCGCCGGCAGATCCGTGGCATATCCAGGACCACCACCGGTCAATGCAATCACCAGATCAAAGCTTTTCACCGCCAGATGGGACAGGATTACGATCGCACTGAGGAAAACCGGTCGTATCGATGGAATAATAATTCGCAGATAAATCTTTGGCAGACTGGCACCATCCATTTGCGCCGCCTTGATGATGTCCTGATCCACGCCGCGCAGCGCGGCCAGAAACAGGGCCATGACAAAACCGGATGATTGCCAGACGGCGGCCAGCACCACGGTATAAATGGCCATCTTAGGATTAATCAGCCAGTCGAATTGAAAGCTGGTCCAACCCAGGGCATGCATCGAATTTTCCAGGCCCAGACCCGGATTCAACAGCCATTTCCAGGTGGTGCCGGTAACGATAAATGACAGCGCCATGGGGTAGAGAAAAATGGTACGAATCACACCTTCGGCGCGTACACGCTGATCCAGTAGAATAGCCAAAACAATACCGATGATCAGACACAAGACGATAAACAACCCTCCAAATACCAGCAGATTGTCAATCGCCACATGCCAGCGGTCCATACTCCAGAGTTTGAAGTATTGCTTCAGACCCACCAGTTCGAAGTTGGGTAACATCCGTGAGCGGGTAAAAGAGATATAAGCTGTCCAGGCAATAAAACCATAGACAAATATCAGTGACGCGGCAAAAGAGGGTGCCACCACCAACTTGGAGATATGAGGTAACAAACGATCCTGAAAATGTTTACGGCTATGCTGTTTCATGGCACTCCTGTATTCAAGTGCTTACGGCCAAGCCATGCTCTTTCCGGACACTGTTCCTCGGCAGCGGCTACAGTCCGATCGACTGTAGCCGCTGCGGATTCAATAGATCCTAGCTCTTGGCCAGGGCAACTGCGGCAGCCAGCTTCTTGACGGCGTCCGCGGAAGACATTTTGGAATTGAAGTGTGCGGTCACCACATCGGTGATGGCGCCTGACAGCTGACCCGGCAAAGCCATACCATGGGCCATGGACAAGACCAGGGTGCCTTTTTTCATGGCGGCTGCGAGGTCATCCATCGAGCGGGTGGCACAGCTGTCGAACTTGTTGCGTGGCACGCCAATACGGGCCGGTATCGATCCTTTGAAAAGATTAAAGGTTTCCTGGAATTTCTCCCCCAGAATCAGCTTGGCCAACAACTTCTGGCCCTTAACCTTGTCGGCACCCTTGACCGTGAACATCACAAAGCTGTCGCTGTTCAGAATAAAGGCACCACCGGCAGTCGGGGTTGGAGCGCAGAGAAAATCCTTGCCTGGTGTTTTTCCGGCGGCGAGAAACTCCCCTTTGGCCCAGTCACCCATAATCTGCATGGCCGCCTTGCCATTCATGACCATATTGGTCGCCAGATTCCAGTCCCGACCGGAAAAGTCGCTGTCGACATAGCCACGAATCTTGCGCATCTGGTCAAAGACCTTGACCATGGTGTCACTACTCAGGGCCTTCGGGTCCAGCTGCACCAGCGCCTTGTTGAAAAAATCCGGACCACCGATACCAAGCACCACCGTTTCAAATACAGTAGCATCCTGCCAGGGTTGACCGCCATGTGCCAGCGGAGTAATCCCTTTGGCCATCAGCTTGTCGGCTGTGGCATTAAACTCGTCCCAGGTTTTGGGGATACCGGCACCCACTTTGGCCAGTACCTTGGGATTGGCCCAGAACCAGTTTACGCGGTGTATATTGACCGGAACGGCCACATAATTACCCTTGTACTTAACCACTTTTTGCAAGAGTGGTGGAATCACCTGATCCCAATGCTCCTGTTTGGCCACATCATTGAGATTGGCAACGACACCCTCTGCTGCCCATTCCTTGATCGCGGGACCTTTTAATTGTACGGCCGTCGGCGCATCCCCGGACAGAACCCGGGTTCGTAACACGGTCATGGCAGCATCACCACCACCACCAGCTACCGGGCTGTCAATCCATTTTCCACCGTGGGCATTGAAATCTTCCTTCAAGGCCTTGAGTGCCTTGGCCTCTCCACCGGAGGTCCACCAGTGCAGGACCTCCACGGTCGGCTGACCGGCCCAGGCCCCGCTTGCTACGGTGAGTGTGGCGGCGAATGCCATGGCCGCAGCCAAACCTTGTTTATTCAACATAATGCTCTCCTGATGTGAATTGGTGTATGCAACAATTACAGCCTGCTGCGAGATCCAGAATAATTTGATATTATGCGTGGTATTTCAAAGGCCCTAGCAATGCTCCGCTACGCCTTAACCCTGATCGATTATGCGGTCATGACGAAACACTGTCAATCCGGGTTTTATTCCAGCGGGAGCTCCCGGTAACCTTGGCCAACCACCTCTGAAATTCAGTAATCTCCTGCGCTCCCATCTCCCTAGAATGACGTTTGCTATGGAGCAAGTTAAAACTTTTGATTCACCGGCTGTGTGCTTCTTCCATGCGTAGATTGTAGAGTTGAAGCGCAGTTCAAAGCGAACCAGGTCGAACACATATATTTCCATGATTTACTTCTGGCAATGCCATTGTTATAGTCAGAGCATGAAGAATGAGCGTATCTTCCAGTTGGATCAACTGTTACAGAATCGCCGCACACCAGCCAGTATACAGCTACTCTGTGAGCATCTGGAGTGCTCACAAGCGACAATGAAGCGGTTAATACGGGATATGCGAGAGCGCTTTGGGGCACCCATTGTCAATATTCGCGGTTCCGGATATCGATATGATCCTTCGATACAGTTTGAATTGCCTGGTTTACTCTTCAGCCCCAGCGAACTGGTCGCCTTACTCAGCATTAAACAGCTGATTGCCGAACTCCACCCAAACTTTCTTGAAAAGACACTCTCCCCTGTCCAACAGAAAATTAACCGGTTACTGGGCAATGCCGCCAAGGGAGTAAATCAGGAAATAGGTAGAATCCGCTTGCTGGGTATCCGCTATCGACAGTGCAATGAACCCTGTTTCGACACCGTGGTTTCCGGTTTGTTAAGAAGGAAAAAGTTATCTCTTCATTACCATAGTCGAGCCTCCAGGCAACAAAGTCAACGGGAGGTATCGCCACAACGACTGGTCTACTATCGTGACAACTGGTATTGTGATGGCTATTGTCATCTGCGACAAGGGTTACGTTCATTTTCAGTGGATCGAATCTCAAATGTTCGAATGCTTGAAGAGTCTACTGTCGACATCGACGAGGAAGTACTCGATGAGACCCTCGGTTCGGCATACGGCATTCTCGCCGGAAAAGCCGATAAAGAGGCGGTTTTACGCTTCAACGCAGATCGTGCACAATGGGTCGCCTATGAAACCTGGCATCCACAGCAAACTGGAAAATGGCAGCCAGACGGAGGCTATGAATTACGTTTCCCCTATCACCTGGGCATTGAATTAATCATGGATATCTGCCGCTACGGACCGGATGTGGAAGTTATCGCCCCTGAAGCGCTTCGCATGCAAGTCGCACAGCGTTTGCAGCAAGCCGCGAGTGTTTATCAAAAAATTACCATTTGAAGATCATGTTTTGACCCTGTCAAGGTGTATGCTTGCTGGTATGACTCGCTAGAAATTATATCTACCAAAAGCTACTACAGTAAACCCCGTTTCTGCCTTGTGATTAAAGTATGAAGCACTCGCAATATTTTTG
>CAZTLH010000103.1:0-8561 GCA_964614335.1 uncultured Gammaproteobacteria bacterium | reverse complement strand
GGCCAACACAAGTACAACCATGGAAGCAAACAGCTCGAAAACATAATGGACCGCCGGATCTGCGACATCCCCGACAAAAAAACTAAAATTCAGGGTCAGTGCCAGCAGGACAAAAAATGCAAAAACAACTTTTTCAAAATTCATGATTCACCAGTTTCAGAAGTGGTCGTTGAAGCGTTTGTTGTAGATGGTTTGTTGGCACTTTTTGGTTGAGGTTCATCAGGCGAAGATTCTACACCCAGGCCCAGGGTAATCCGGTTCAACATGTTGAAATAGGAAGCGATGAGATTGATTTCCAGAATACCCCGATCCGTGAAGCCGGTCTCACGCAATGTTTCGATGTCCTGCTCAGTCACCTGATTTGGCGCCAGGGTCAATTTCAATGCATATTTAAGAATCAGTGATTCCCGGTCATGGGTATCCAGAAATTCAAAATCGGCAAGCAATTTCTTCAGCACGGTGTTATCAGACTCATAACAGGACAGTGCGCTGCCATGATGGCTGACACAATATGGGCAATTGTTGGCCGCCGACACCACTACAGCCAGTGATTCGCAGTCGGCACGACTTAACTCATTACAGCCATACATCAGGATTTCATACAACTCCAGATTGCTGAGCATGGCCTCGGGAAACAGACTGTGCACTTTCAGTACATTTGACAGTCGTGTGCCTTCCTTGAGAATGCGCTCGTAGGCACCTTTCAGGGTGCCTTTGGCTGATTCCGGTGCAGTTGTGTTAATCCAGGACATACGGACTCCAGTCGTGATGGCTTGTGATACGATGGCCTGTGTTGCGGGTTGCGAATAATAACGCAGTTTATGCCTGACAACAAAAAATGAATAGAATATGACTTTATTGGACAGGAGCTCCCGCCAGGATTGTGAAACGCAGGATTTGTCGGCTGTTTTTTGAGTTAGTTGGCCAATTATGTCGTCGAACGATATAATGGTCGGCAAATTCCAGGTTGGCGGGAGCCGTTGATAATTGGGCAGGAGCTTCCGCTGACCATGGGTCTACTGACTGTTTGCTCGCTCGACCGGCATTGATGCCATCAGACTTGAAGACAGCCAATAACTCCTGGCTATCGACATTTGGCGGGGACTGCTGATTATCTGGCACAGCAATATCACAGGAACAGTAGACCGTGCGGATTCTTCTCATTGATGGTCTGAATTTGATACGCAGGATTTATGCCGGGCAACCCGATACTACGGAAACTGCCCAGACTGAAGCCACAGCCACTCAATCATTGCGCGCAATTCAACAAAATATCGATCGATTCAGACCCAGTCATGCGGTCTTGGCCATGGAGTACAGTCGACATAATTGGCGACGCAAATATTTGCCGACCTATAAAGTGGACCGTCCAACCATGCCGGCAGCATTGCGCAATGGTTTGTCAAATATTGTGAACAGGATTGCCTATGCCGGTGTTTATGAAGTTTCAGCGGATGGTTTTGAGGCGGATGATGTGATTGCCACCCTGGCGCAGGGTGTGGTCAAGCACACTGCTCAGGTGATTATTCTTTCTACAGACCGTCTCATGTGTCAATTGTCAGGTCCATCGACCCGGGTATACGACCATTTTGGCAGAACGATGCTTGATCAGGAATTTTGCCTGCAGCGGTACGGTGTCCTGCCACAGGATTTGATCAGCTATTTTGCTCTGGTTGGGAATCATGGTGTTGGTATCGAAGGGGTTTCCGGAATAGGCCGGAAAACGGCAGCCCGCTTGATCACGGAGCATGGGAGCTTGGAGCAGATTCTCACTGCTGCGGAATTGATGCCGGGACGAATTGGCAAAGTATTGCGGCAGGGAGCCGGTGAAGCCCGGGTGGCGCAGCGTTTGTTTACATTGCGTCATGATGCGCGTCTGGGCATAAACCTGAGTCACTTTCGACTGCAAAAAAAAGACCGCCACCAGGACGGTCTCAAGAAATAACGAGAAGGAGGATATGTCGAATACCTCGACTAAAAGGATAGGGAGCAAACCTGTCAACGAAACAGCAAAGTTATGGCGAACTTCTGTCTTTAATGTCCTGGCCGGCCAGGGCATATCGCCCGCCAGAAATTTATGGTCTGTATTCTCGCTCGATGGTCATAAAAGAGCCTAACTTATTCGAAAACTGCCAACGAATCCCGTCTCGGCCGGGTTCCTGGTAATCCTTGAGCGATCAACATCTTTACAAATGAGTCAAGTTTTGGGTGTTAAATATTTTTTTGCGTACAAACCTCTTTCCCTAATTAGATCTGGGGATTGTTCGGGCATTTCATGGGAATGCTGCATGCGGTAGGTGCCTGAGGAGGTGCTGGCGGCAATGGATGCCGACTCAGAGTAACGTGAGTATTTTCACGTTCATGGCCGCTTTATTTGCTTAGTTCGATTCCTTGAAATGTTTGCCCTATGGTCTAAAAAGTGTAGCAGTTTACAAGCTAAACCTCATGTCTCTTCGGTCTGACGCATTGCCTCGCCAGATAAGCTGTCAGGTGGGGCTTCTGGTTGATTACGGTTGACGTAATAATCGCGCGGATATTGTCTTGAGTATATTGTTGTTGCGGATGCGCCGAAATGTGAGTTGCATACCATCACTGGTGAGTGTCCGATCATAGACCTGGAATTCATACCCGCCATCATCGGTGATCAGCAAGGCATAGACCGTCATGGTTTTGTCTTTGAAGCGGGACCAGATATAGGGCTCACCCTGCATCGGGTCCAGAGGTTGGGGGGCGCCAAAGAGGTTTTTTTTCATGGCCGAGCGAAAAATATTCGCCCGTTTTGAAGATTTGAAATCAATGGAATAGTGTTTAGTTTTGACCTTGTTTTTGTAGTAGGCGACAGTCTGCCACTGCAAACGAAAGCCGTCATCCAGGGTGCTGATGTCAACGGTCAGGTCGCGTTGTTGTTTTTTGTGACCCTCGGCCAACAGTGCATGCCCTTTATAGTGGCCAACAAAGGGTTGGTAAACCGGGTTTTGTGTGGCGGCCAGGGCTTGTCCGGATACCAGGCTGAAGCTGAGCAGCAGTATGCCGATCTTGATCGACTTGAGAAGATTGCTGGTTGCGGGGCCGTATTTGAACAGAATCCTGTAAAAGGAAGTCCTGGTCTGATATGGGTTAAGTGGTGTATGAAAACGGGAAGTCATGGTTTATCGCTCCGGATTCGTTGATGTGGCCATTTTACTGTAATAAAGGCCATAGCGCCTCCTGCAACCAGACCAATAGTATGTGCCATATTGGCGATTGGCCCCAACAAACCCGTCCAGGCCAGTGCAAACCACCCCAGCATCAGATAGACCACCGTTTTGTTCGGTCGCAATGGAAACCCCGGGTCCAGATAACTGCGCAGCCAAAGATACCCCAGTAAACCGTATACAACACCGGACATGCCGCCAAATAATGGACCGGCATAGGCATATTGTGCCAGGTTTGAAGCGATACCGATGACGACCACAAAGAATAACAGCCAGCGGCTGCCTTCAAAACGCTCCAGAATATCCCCAAGATCCCAGAGCCATAACATATTGAATACCAGATGCAATAGGCCAAAATGCAGAAAAATGGGTGTCAACAAACGCCACCATTGGCCATCGTTGAGTTCTGGCAGACCATTGAGATAATTGGAGATCAAGAGCGGCGCAACCAGGGTCATATTTTTGCCCAGTTGTGTGACCAGACCTACCAGCAGACTGATGCCAATCAGACTGAGTGTGGCCGGCTTGCGTTGTTTTAGAATCTCAAAAATTGTCTTGTCCTATGAAAAAACGGCTCAAAAAAGGGCTCTGACCCCTTTTTTATTTTTGTTGTCCGGGGAGTATATCTTCTTTATTGATGTCAAAGTCTGGTAACAGGCAGAAATAAGGGCTCTGACCCCTTTTTTGCCTTTTCTGTGAATTCAGGAGAACTGAGATGAAGCGTATTTATGCCAGAATGGTAGCTTGTTTTTTGTTGCTTGGCACGAGTGTTTCTTTGCTTGCTGCGGTCACGGTGGCGGGATCATCTGCGTGGCCACGAACGGATTTCAGCCGAACCAGTGTCAACTTGTCGGAAATCATTTCCGGGGGGCCACCCAAGGATGGCATTCCGGCAATCGATCATCCACAGTTTGTCAGCAGCGCCTCGGCTGCGACCTGGCTCAAAGCTGACGAACCGGTTATTGCCTTGCGTATTGGCAAGGTAGCCAGGGCTTATCCATTGCAAATTCTGCTCTATCACGAAATTGTCAATGATGTGGTCTCTGGTGTGCCGGTAGCGGTGACGTTTTGTCCCCTGTGTCACGCGGCACTGGTTTTTGTTCGTCGCCTGAATGATCAGCTGCTGGATTTTGGCACCACCGGGCGTCTTCGCAACAGTGATATGGTGATGTACGACCGACAGACCGAGAGTTGGTGGCAGCAGTTTAGTGGTGAAGCGATTGTCGGTACAATGCTGGGGCAGAAATTGACCGATTTGCCAGCTTCGATTGTATCTATGGCGGAATTTTCCCGCGCCTATCCAGATGGCAAAGTGCTGTCCCGTGATACCGGATATCGACGGCCATATGGCCGCAATCCTTATGCCGGATACGACAGTATCCGCGATCGTCCCTGGCTGTTCTCGGGCCGGGTGGACCCACGGTTAAAACCGATGGAGCGGGTATTGAGTGTCACGGTTGGTGACAAAATGAAGTTGTATCCAGCATCCAGCATTAAGTCGTCGCATCTGGTGCAGGAGCGTGTCAATGGCCAGGATGTACTGGTGGTAGCGGCGGGTTCAATGTTTTCGGCACTTGATCGATCACAAATCGGTGACTCCAGAAAAATCCCCTCAATGGTGGCATTTCGTCCTGATATTGACGGCAGAAAACTCGATTTTTCCTGGCAGGACAACAATCTGGTAGACCGGCAGACCGGCAGCACATGGTCGGTGCTGGGCGCAGCTGTAAAAGGCCCCCTGAAAGGCAAGCAATTGCAGTCATTACGTGGGGGCATGCATTTTGCCTTTGCCTGGCTGGCGTTTAATCCGGATGTGCCGATCTACGGCTTGAATCAGTAAAGACTGTATAGGCTACTGAGCCTTGACTATATCGACAGTTGAATAACAGAAGAACTGACGAGTATTGAGTGGATATGAAAAACGCAAGTTTTTGATTTTGTTATTCAGTAAATCGGTACTGCAGCGCGGAATGAGTCGCTAGAAAGTAACCAACAGATTCTTGTTATCGAATTTCTATCGGGAACTGCCAGACGAGGATTCCTCGGTTCTTTTTGCGGATCAGTTGATCATATATAATTATCATGTGAGAAGACAGTCGGCGAAACTACGGTCAACGGGGACTCCGAGCTGCAAACAGATGGAATTCCCGGTCGGAGGTGCGATAGCGAATTTCTGTAACAGGCACTCAATTTGCAGACTATTCCAGCCAACAGACATTTGCGAATACAATGTGAATTCTGATCCTTGAACAGGTAAATTCAAGGTATCATATCCGGTCAGTTTTTTATACATCAAAAAACTTCATCAGCATGAGTGTGACTGGGTGTTGATGGATATTGCTGTGCTGTAGTGAATCCCGCAATGGAAGGGGAAAAAGCTCTCCATCAGGTCTGATTAGTGTAACTGTTGCTATCATGAGGCGGTTAGATCGGCTTTATCCTGTGGTTTCTTTAGTGATGCTATTGTTGTCATGGTCTGTCCCGCGATCGGTCATCGTAATTCGATCAATTTATGACGTTCAAGACCGTTATGCTGGCCATTCTGGCGATAGCTGTTGTCAATCCGCTGCGGGAATGTTGTTTAGTACTGAGACTATGGCGAACAGACAATCCGGGAGATTGTTGTGGATATTGATTTAAGTCGGACTGTCAGAGAAGATTTTACCTTCGTCCAGGAGACAGCATTGCGCTGGAATGATTTTGATATGCTCCAGCATCTTAATAATGTAACCTACCATCGTTTGCACGAGGTTGTGATTACGCGATTTCTGGCCGCAGCCGGTCTGGACTGGCTGCAGGATCCGGTGATTCCGTTTGTGGTTGAAAATGCCTGTTGCTATTGTCGTCCCGTAGAATCCGGGGAGTTCGCGACCACCGCATTGCGGGTAGCGGCTTTGGGACGCACCAGCTTGCGTTATGAGCTGGCGATATTCGATCGAGAGTGTGCAACACCGGCGTCGTATGGCTATTTTATCCATGTATTTGTGGATCGAATCTCGGGGAAACCTGGCGAAATACCAGCCTCAATGCGAACATTTTTACAGGATTATCTGGTTGTCGAGCCTGTTGATCAGTAACGATGGGAGATTTATTCAGGGCTGACCTCCATACGATCCGCGGTGCCCAGTTTGACTTCACGGCCATCGATTGTCATGAAATGTCTGCCGTCGACGTCACTGCGGTGGGCCTGATAAAGCGTGCTGCGACTTGAGCTGTCGGTAAAGACCCGAATATTGATGACTTTTTGCTGATCCTTCCAATAGGAAAAATAGACCACTGCCGAGATGATTAAAAACAGGGCCAGCAGGCCATATGCCAGCCGTTCGGCGGTAAGAGTAATGCCCAGGATTTGCGGTGGCGGGGTTGGTGCAGGTTTGCGTTTCATCGGTTTGCCGCCTTGCGAACGGACATAGAGCATGGCTCCGATGATGATGGCGATGGTCAGAAGAATTTTTGTCAGCATGGGCGCAAAGCTAACATATTTTTTCATCCGTTTGACAGCTTTTGCTGTACAAATGCGTAATTTACATTTTTCAGTGTTGCTGTATGTGTTTGTGGTCAGCTTGCCTTCATCAGCACACAGTCTCACGATTAATATACAGGAAAGGATGGCAATGTGTTGAAACGCTGGTTGTTTCGCGAAATGCGGCAGATATTGCAACTGGCCGCGCCGGTGGCCGCCGCACGCTCCGGTTTGCTGATTATGATTGCCGTCGATACCATCATGGTAGGCCAGGTCAGTGCCGATGCCCTCGCTGCCTACGGCATAGGTCAGAGTATTCAGGTACCGATGCTATTGTTCGGTATTGGTCTGGTAACAGGAGGGCAAATCATCAGCGCGGCGCTGTTCGGTTCTGCGCAACGATCGCAAACCGGTACCGTATTGCGTGTAACCTGGTGGCATGCTCTGGTTATCGGAACCCTGATTGGTGGTCTATGCCAATATGGTGAAGAGTTTTTGCTCTTCAGCGGTCAGCAACCCGCTCTAGCGGCGGCCGGCGGGCAGGTGTTGCGGGCAATTGGCTGGGGTATACCCGGTATGTTGCTGTATGCAGCCACCGGGATGTGGCTGGAAAGTATTCAGCGTCCCCTGCCGGGTATGCTGGCTATGTTGATCGGCAACATTGCCAATGTCGGCCTGAATTTCTGGTTAATCCACGGTGGTCTGGGTCTTGGAGCTCACGGCGCTGCCGGTGCGGCATGGGCGACCACCCTGGTGCGCTGGTTACTGTTGCTGCTGTTGCTGCTTTATATTCGCCAGCGGATCGATCTGACCGAATATGGTCTGCTTAAACCCACTGTGCTGAACAGCAAGAAACGTGGCAAGGAATTGCGCAGACTGGGATTTCCCATGGGTTTGTCGCAAGTGACAGAGTCCAGTGCGTTTGCCATGCTGACCCTGATGGCGGGGCGGCTGGGGACATTGTCAATCGCCAGTTACAGCATCCTGTTTAATTTGCTGGGTTTGATGTACATGTTCTCACTTGGTTTCTCTACGGCGGCAGGTGTCAGGGTAGCGGCTGCCAGAGGCAGGGTCGATCCACTGGGGCAGTTGCGGGCCGGGTTTGTGCCGGTGTTGATGGCATTGATGCTGAGCATGATTCTTGGAGTATTGCTGGTGCTATTCGCTCATCCAGTGTTGTTGGTGTATACCGCTGATCAGATGGTCATTGCCACCGCCTTACCGATGATGATGTTGTTGGGATTTGCCATGGTGCCGGATGCTGCACAATCGGTGTTGCTGGGTTCCCTCCGTGGTCTGGCTGACGTCTGGCCGGCAGTGGTCATACAAATTGCGGGATTTTGGGGGGTGATGGTTGTTGGCAGCTGGTGGTTTGTGATACATCAGCGGGGTGATGTGGGTATGCTGCTGTTGTTTATTGGTTTGGGAGCGTTGGTTGTGATGGTGGGATTGGGTGCAAGATTCTACAGCTTGCAGTGGCGTTTCCGGTTGGCCCCGGTATGACTGCGCAGCCACGAGTTGTCGAGCGGCGTTTTATGACACCGGTCGGAACCATGGCCGCCAGACTCTGGGGGCAAACCGGTGGATTGCCCATTCTGGCGCTGCATGGCTGGCAGGATAATGCCGCCAGTCACGATGCCCTGATTCCCTTGTTACTGGAAGGCCTGGTTGGCAACAGACAGGTGGCCGCTGCAGAATTGCCTGGTCACGGATATTCTGCCCACAAGCAGGATGCCACCGCCTACACCCTGGCAGATTATCTGGGCGGGTTGGTGGCATTGCCGGGGCAGCTGGGCTGGAAACGGTATATTTTGCTCGGACATTCACTTGGGGCTGCACTGTGTGCCTATCTCGCGGCCTTGTATCCTCTACAGGCTGTTGCACTGGTCATGATTGATTCCGCC
>CAZTLH010000102.1:0-8732 GCA_964614335.1 uncultured Gammaproteobacteria bacterium | reverse complement strand
TTCGATAACAAGGTTTCTCCGGTAATTTGCAATAGATATCAAGTTAATGGCGTAACCGACAGAGGTAAAGCTTTCATCACCCAAGAATTTGCCTCGACGACCAGACCTTCTGGATTCCCGCCTGCGCGGGAATGACAGCTGTGGGTACATACGGGAATGACAGCAGTGGGTATATACGGCCTTTGGCGATGAGCATGTGGGATTAATAATCCTGTTCGGTTTACTGTGCAGCAGGATGCGTTCCCTGGGCTTGAATGGTTTTCAACTCCTGATCACCAAAATAAGGTGGGAACAACGACCCCCCTTTTTGTACCGAAACCTGGCTGAGGAGGATACTGCCAAAGATCGCGATTGCCAACAACACAACTGCCCAGATAAAGCGCTGTGTTCCACGTTGCACCTTTTTACCGAACTCATGATCATAGCGATGATATACCGGATCATTATATTCCAGCCGGCCCTGCTGCTGCAGCTCGATGATCCTGCGGGCATAATGTCGCATCCAGGGTGTCACCTGTTTATCCAGCATATAGGCGGCAAACAATCGATTCTGTTCTTTTTCAGACAAGTCCTGACCATACCAGTCAAAATAGGCCAGTTGCAGCAACTGGAATTCACCGATTTGCAGGATATTCGCAGCCTCGGAAACCTCTGAATGCTCGGGGTCTTCTTCATGTTCCGGGTGTATGAAGGTGCGAAGAAAGTTCCGCATACCATAAGCCTGCCAAATCGTAAAATATGCACGTCGGGATGTCGCTGCTCCCGCGTAAAGCCAGATTGATAACGGACATAGCGGCTTCGTCAAACTCCTTACTCAAATCCATGACTATCTAAACCGGGTACACGAAATCACCTAACTTAATCGTATTATCAGGAGCTCCTGAAAACTCTGAATTTGCTAACTGTTTATACGCTCGAAGGCCATAAATGTCCAAAATATTTCAAAAAACTGCAGTAATTCCCGCTAGAAATTCGATATCGAGGGTTTGTTGGCTGTTTTCGAGCGATTTATGGCTATTTATAGCCATCGAGCGAGAAAGCAGTCGGAAAACCCTTGGCTAGCGGAAGTTCCTGCAAAAATAGCCAGCAAACCCCGCGCTTTATGATCCTGGAGAGAGCTGCTGTCGCATTATCGTAACAGTTGTCAAGAGTTGGACGTAGACTCCATCACCCCGACTTTTTTGCGATGTTCAATGAGCTGATCCAACCAGTTTGGATCCATTTCCGGCACCGATGACAACAGCAATTCGGTGTATTCGTGTTGTGGTGGACTGAAGATTTCTTCACGTGGACCCTGTTCCACGATACGGCCCTGCAACATCACAATCACATCATCGGCGATCGCACGTACGGTCGCCAGATCATGAGTGATGAACATATACGCCAGATTTAGTTCCTGTTGCAGACGATCGAGCAGTTTGAGTATCCCTTCGGCAACTATTTGATCCAGCGCCGAAGTGACTTCGTCACAAATGATAAAATCGGGTTCCGCCGCCAGTGCCCGGGCGATGCAGATACGCTGCTTTTGACCGCCCGATAACTCGCCGGGATAACGATCGATAAATGTATCCGGATCCATCTCGATTAAATCCAGTAATTCGCGAATCCGGGTTTCTTTTTCCGTACCGCGCATACCGAGATAGAATTGCAGTGGGCGACCGATGATGTCACGAATACGCTGTTTCGGGTTAACCGCGGTATCGGCCATTTGATAAATCATCTGGGCATGACGCAACTGGTCACGACTGCGGTTGCGATAGTCACCTGGTAATGGCGTTCCATGCACCAGGACTTGCCCTTGTGCAGGTGGCAGCAAACCGGTGATGACTCTGGCCGCTGTACTTTTACCACTGCCCGATTCACCCACCACAGCCACCGTCTGCCCGGCGTGTATACCAAAACTGACATTGTGCAATACCGTCAGCGGCCCATAGGCGGCCGTGATGTGATCTACTTCAATTAATGGTTGTTCCTTGTTATTCACCACTGCAGCCGATTTGTGAAATGAGCGCACCGCCCAGAGTGTCTTGGTATAGTCCTGCTGTGGTGCCGACATCATCTTTTGGGTCTCAGCCTCTTCAACCAGCTCCCCATAACGCAAGACCATGATCCGGTCGGCCATCTGTGCGACCACGGCCAGGTCATGGGTGATATAGATCGCGGCGGTATTAAACTGGGCGACAATATCGCGTATGGTGACCAACACCTCGATCTGGGTGGTTACATCCAGAGCGGTGGTTGGTTCATCAAAGATGATCAGGTCCGGGCGACAAGATAGAGCCATAGCTGTCATGGCCCGTTGCAATTGACCACCTGAAACCTGATGCGGGTAACGAAAGCCGATGATTTCAGGATCGGGTAACTGTAATTTCTCATACAGATCGATGGCATCGGCCTGTGCCGCGGCCCGGTCGTGTACGCCGTGTTTGACCGGTGTTTCCGAAAACTGATCAATCAATTTATGTGCCGGGTTGAAGGCTGCCGCAGCACTTTGCGCCACATAGGCGATACGCACACCACGCAGGGAACGTTTTTCTTCTTTTCTGGCGGTTGCCAGATCCATATCCTTGAATTGAATCGAGCCACTGCTGATCCGGCACCCGGGCCGTGCATAACCCATGGCTGCCAGACCGACCGTCGATTTGCCGGCACCCGACTCACCAATCAGACCCAGCACTTCACCACGTCGCAGGGTAATATCGAGGCCCTTGACGATTTCCATCCACTCATCATCCACCTGGCCCTCGACATACAGATCACGAATCTCCAGCAAGACTTCGCCGAACTCGTGTTCAGACTGTGTTGTCTCTGTATTATTGTCCATCACGCAACCCGCTGGTCTTTTGCAAAAACCAGTCAACAATAAAGTTCACACCCACAGTCAGGATGGCAATGGCCGCAGCCGGTAACAGTGGTGTAATATCGCCATAGGTAATTAATGTGGCATTGTCACGCACCATACTGCCCCAGTCCGCGGTGGGCGGCTGTATACCGAGACCAAGAAAACTCAGGGAAGCGATGGTCAGAAATACAAAACAGAAACGCAAGCCAAATTCTGCGACCAGTGGCGCCATAATATTTGGCAGGACTTCGCGTAGTGTAATCCAGACAATTCTTTCACCACGCAAGCGGGCCGCTTCAACATAATCCATGACCACGACATTGAGACTCACAGCCCGGGTTAAACGAAATACCCGGGTTGAATCGAGCACGGCAATGATCACAATCAGAATGGGTATCGAGGTGCCAAAAATCGTCAGCAACAACAACGAAAAAATCAGCGCCGGGATGGCCATCAGAATGTCGATAATACGACTGAGAACCTGATCCAGCCAGCCACCATAAATTGCCGCCAGAATCCCACCGACGCCACCAATTGAAAAAGCCAGACAAGTGGTCACAAAGGCAATACCAACCGTATTTCTGGCACCATACAACAAACGGGTCAGCATATCACGGCCGAGATTATCCGTGCCCAACAGGAACTTGGCACCCCAGGGGTCAAATTCACTGCCCACCACTTCCGATTCTCCATACGGGGTCAAAAATGGTGCAAACAAGGCCACAAAGACATACACCAGAACAATCAAAATCCCCAATTTGGCGCTGAAGGGGGCCTTTTTGAGCTCTTTCCAGGCCAGACTGGCCTTGCTCGGTCGCGCCATGGGGGCCATGGCATCAGCAGTTTGCGAGATGGCAGTGTGATCCGTTTCGGTCATTTTTATCGCAGTTATCTCGCGTGCAGGAGACGCGGGTTGGTGATAATGGAGATGATATCTGCAGTCATATTCAGCAAGACGTAGGTGGCGGCAAAGATCAGGCTACAGGCCTGCACCACAGGGATATCTCTTTTTTGCACACTATCCACTATCAGCTGGCCCAGACCGGGATAGACAAAGACCACCTCGACCACCACCACTCCGACAATCAGATAGGCCAGATTGATGACCACAACATTGGCAATCGGGGCCCAGGCATTGGGCAGCGCATGATGCAGGATGATATGTGACCGGGTCATGCCCTTGAGGTTGGCCATTTCGATATAGGGACTGGCCAGCAGATTGATAATGGCAGCCCTGGTCATCCGCATCATATGCGCCAGAACCACCAGGGTCAGCGTCAGGGCGGGTAGTAAAACATGATAAATCCGGTCCCAGAACGCCGTATCCGGAGAAACATTGGACAAGCTCGGAAACCAGTTAAATTTGACCGAGAAAAACAGAATCAGGATATAAGCGATAAAAAATTCGGGAAAAGAGATGGATATCAGGGTCGTCGCATTAATCATGCGGTCGAACAAACTGTTGCGATATAGCGCCGCCAGAATACCCAGCATCAAGGCCAGTGGTACGGCAATAATGGCGGTGACAGCGGCCAGAAAAAAGGTATTCCCCAGACGCACACCGATGAGTTCGGAGATTTGCCGTTTGTTGGCCAGAGAGGTCCCGAAATCGCCTTGCACCATGCCACCGAGCCAATGCAGATAACGGGTGTGTGCCGGCTGGTCCAGACCCAACTCGGCACGACACACGGCAACGGTCTCAGGGGTAGCGGCCTGGCCCTGAATTTCCTGACACAAATCTCCCGGTAATAATGAAACTCCAAGAAAAATAATCAGTGATACGGCAAACAGCACCAGCAGGCCCAGCCCCAGACGCTGGGCCACCAGGTGTGCAATTTTTAACATTTATTACGCCAGATCCCTGACCTCAGGCCTTGAACCACCAGCGTTCCAGTGCACGGTTACCATCCATACCCCAGTTGGCACCCATGTCACCATGGCCGATCTTGGTATTGGTACCGAATACATAGTTATTGAACATCGGCACCAGTACACCACCGTCATCACGGACCAGTGTCTGCATTTCGGCATACATGGTGCGACGTTTGCCGTCATCGAGCTCTGCGCGGGCCTGGACCAGCAACTCGTTGAAGCGTTTGTTATGCCAATGACTGTCATTCCACTTGGCGCTTTCGGCATAGGCTGTCGAGAACATCCAGTCTTCGGTCGGTCGACCGCCCCAATACACGGCACACCATGGTTTTTTCATCCAGACATTGGACCAGTAACCATCATTGGGCTCACGAATGACATTGATATCAATACCCACCTTCGCGGCCTGCTCTTTATACAGTACGGCGGCATCCACGGCACCGGCAAAGGCCGCATCGGCCGCACTTAAATCTACCTTGAGCTTGGTTAGACCCGCTTTCTTGAGATGAAATTTGACCTTGTCGGCATCAAAATCACGTTGTGGCAGATCGGCATGATAACGATTGGACTGACCGATCGGATGATCATTGCCCAATACCCCGTGACCACGCAACACATTCTGCAACAGTGCTTTACGGTCCATGGCGTACTTCAGGGCCAAACGCACGTGATTGTTATCAAAGGGTGCAACATCGGTCAGCATGGCGAAGGTATAGTGCGCCGTACCGCTGGTTTCCTCGATCTTGACATTCTTGTTGCGTTTCAACAGATGCAGGGTCTTGATATCGAGTCGATCGATAGCATCCACTTCACCGGTGGTTAGGGCATTGGTACGGGCCGCCACATCAGCGATGGTCAGGACTTCTGCCGAATCGAAATGACCGTAATCAGTTCGCCAGTAATTGGCATGTTTTTTGAGCTTGGCATTGACACCCGGTTCATAGTTTTGCACCACATAGGCACCACAACCGATACCGGATTTTTCCTCAATCTTGCCATCTTTGCCTGCCGGTTGAATCGCAAGATGATAGTCATTCAGGACGAAGGGAAAATCTGCGTTGCCGCTTTTCATGGTGACGACCAGGATATTTTTGCCATCGGCCTTGAGTTCGGTAATGCCATCGACAATGGCCTTTGCCCCGGACTTGGTTTTCTCGCCGCGATGGTGATTCAATGAGGCGATGACATCGCTGGCCTCCATGGTCTTGCCATTATGAAATTCGACCCCTTTACGCAGTTTAAAGGTCCAGACCTTGGCATCGGGTGAGGCTTCCCAGCTTTCTGCCAATTCAGGACTCAGCTGCCCGTTCGGCAGGATTTCGGTTAAATGATTATTAGTGCCATAGCCGAAGGTCATCTGGGTAAAACCATTTTCCCAGGTCGCAGGATCCAGTGAGTCGGTGGTTGAGCCATGGCCCATACCGACACGAAAATGGCCACCTTTTTTTGGTGCAGCCGCCGCCGCGCCACTGAAAAGGCTTGCCGGCATGGCCATGGCCATACCCAGTGCTGAAGCCCGGGTCAGAAATTCGCGTCTTGAAATTCTGCCACCGGCCAGCTGTTGCTGCAGTTTTTCATACTCGGTCATCTTTGTATTCTCCTCAAATAAAATGGTTATCCATTGCTGCTGTGAACATCAACACAACGCTACGCTGGAGACGTGTCTTCCTGGCGTACTCCCGGCTAGGGAGATACGATATCTGACCAGGAATATCAGGCATGAGACTTCAGGTTTTGTTATCCGGTTGACGCCAGCTTTGTGCAATACGTCTTGCTATGCAATCTCACTGTCTTGAGTTAAACACAACGTTGACTGAACTGTCAATATTGGCATAGGAACTGCGCGGCTTTGAATAACACTGGGTTCGTCGACTGTTTCCTTCGCTCGAAGGCCATAAATGGCCAACTGACTCGAAAGCAGCCACCAAATCCTTGGTATAAAATTTCTAGCGAGAGCTCCTGTGGAAACTACAGCATACCGGAAGCTGTGTTATCGTGGCAGCGCCATACCGAATGGGACCCCCGAATTTGAAAACCATTATCCTGACCACCCTGAATGCACGCTATGCCCATGCCTCGATCGGGCTGCGCTATCTGTATGCCAATATGGGGGGGCTCCAGGCACAGACACAGCTGCTGGAATTTACCATCAATGATCCTGTCCGGGATATCGCCGAACGTCTGTTGACGAATAATCCGGACCTCATCGGCATCGGTGTCTATATCTGGAATGCCCTGCAGGTCAAATCCCTCCTCAATCTGATCAAGCAGATCAGACCACAGACGGTAATCGTTCTCGGTGGGCCGGAAGTCAGTCATACACCATTGCGGGTCGATCTTTCAGCTGCAGATTTCATTATTGCCGGCGAAGCCGATCTGGCCTTCGTCCGGCTTTGCAAAACCCTGTTCGACGGTCAACCGGTTGCTGAAAAACGAATTCAGGACCGGGTGGTCGACCTGAATCAAATCCAGTTGCCTTATGCCTACTACAGTGATGAAGACATTCAACACCGGATCCTGTATTTTGAGGCCTCCCGGGGCTGTCCTTTTCGCTGCGAGTTTTGTCTTTCCTCCATCGAATCTTCAGTTCGCGACCTTGAGACAGAAAAACTGCTTCAGGCCCTGGAGTCGTTGTGGCTGCGTGGCGCCAGAAGTTTCAAGTTTGTCGACCGAACCTTCAATCTGAACATCCGTATCGCCAACAGACTGCTGGACTACTTTATCACCAAAGAATCCCCCTACTTCGTACACTTCGAGGTCATACCGGATCATTTTCCGGGGCGTCTGAAACAACGCATCGAGCAGTTTCCAGCGGCCTCACTACAGCTGGAAATCGGTATCCAGACCTTTAATCCACAGGTGGCAAACAATATTCACCGCAAACTCAATCTTGGGCGGATTGAAGAAAACATCGGTTTTCTGGACCGTTGCACGTCTGCCCATCTGCACCTGGACCTGATTGTCGGGCTGCCCGGTGAAGACCTGGCCAGCTTTGGCGCAGGGCTCGATCATCTGTGCAGCATAACCTGCGGTGAAATCCAGATCGGCATCCTCAAAAAACTTTCCGGCACCACTTTGTCCCGACATGACGCAACCTTTGGCATGATCTATTCCACCGAACCTCCCTATGAAATACTGCAAAACAACCTGCTCGGTTTTGCGCAAATCCAGGACATGAAACGCTTTGCCCGGTTCTGGGACCTGTACTATAACAGCGGCAACTTTTCGGGCAGTATCCGGCTATTATGGCCGAATGCCGACATCTTTGACCAGTTCTGGAACTTTGCCCGCTGGATCTATCAACAAACCCGGTCAACCTGGAAAATCTCCCTGAATCGCCAGGCTACCCTGCTCTATCACTATCTGACCACAGTCAAAAAGCGGTCTGCAGAGGAGACCGGAACCACCCTTGCCGCCGACTTGCTGACCATCAACGGCCGAAAACTTCCTCTCATACTGCTGCCGTTCGCGGTGAAATCAGCAAACAAGAATTCAAATCATTCACAACCTGTGTTGCATAACCCACGTCAGGTCAAACGCAATTTGAATCTGTAACGACGCTTAATTATAGTCTTGAGAGAGCGCCAGTCAGAAATTCAATAACCAGGGATTTGTTGGCTGCTTACGAGTGTTTTTGGACATTAATATGGCCATCGAGCGAGAAAACAGTCAGCAAATCCTTGGCTAGAAGGAGCTCCTGGCTTATAGTTACCGCAGGTCGTTCGGAAGAATTTCCATGAACAAAAGAAAACTCCTGAAAAAGCTCTTGTCTGGTTCCAGAAATTTACATTTTTCAGAAGTAGATGCGTGCGCAAAAGCATTTGGTTTTGTTCATGATCGTACTCGTGGAGTGCCATCAGATTTACATTCACCCTGCATTGCAAGGATTATTGAATCTACAAAATGTCAAAGGAAGAGCAAAGCCTTATCAAGTCAAACAGCTACTTCAGATGATTGAACATCATAATTTAAAAATGGAAGATGAGTTATGAAAGATTACCACATCAATATATTCTAC
>CAZTLH010000101.1:0-8756 GCA_964614335.1 uncultured Gammaproteobacteria bacterium | reverse complement strand
ATCACTGAATCCCGGGTATGCGTCGAATTTTGAAGAGTTGATTCATGTCTAACTGAATCAACCAGACATCAAAACGGGCGGTCCAGTATTCTTGACCCACTAAGTGGGATTTATTCTGTGGCTTTATCATCCCGAACCAACACACGATTTTGCAGCAACTTTTCCAAATCATTGGCCTCTTTTTCTGGCAGCCCTTGATTGCGTGCGAGATCCAGCGCAGTGAGTGAGAGCGCACGATAAACCTCTACCTGACTGCAAGAACCTTGCTCAGGCCAGTGTGCCGCTATGGCCTGAAGATGACGCTGAACCACACCGATATCCCCGCGTGACACCGGGCCCGTCAGGGCTGCCGGTAGACCAACGGCACCTAGATTGTTGACCGTGCCTTCGATAAGCGGTAACAAAAGCTCCAGACATTCATCCCGGTTCAAGTGCGGGTCGATCGCGACCATCATCTCATCTACAGCCCTGGAAGCCAACGCAATCAACAGATTCGAAGCGATGACTGCGGCTGTGTGGTAGTGCACTTTGCCTTCACAACTCAACTGAACTGTTCGACATCCGAGCCATTGTGCAATTACCGCGCCATCCGCTATCGCCTGCGATGCACCTTCTAAAGCCAACCAACAACCCATCAGTGCGTCGGGGCGTGGCCGCCCAGAAAAGCTTTGCAGGGGATGGGCTGAGCCAGTGGTGATCTGTTGTTCATGCAAAGTATGCAGGCTTTCGCTGGTCAAGGCGCCGGAGCAGTGCAGCACTGTACAGCCAGCGGGCAAATGAACTTCATGGGCAAGACGCTGGGCCATTGTTTCCAAAGCATCATCGGCAACCGTGAGCAGGAGTAACCGGGTCCGGGACAGTTGTGGGCGTGGCAGCCGGCCTTGCAAGAGTTGTTTGCTGGAAAGCCCAAGTTGCTGGAGAGATGCTCTTCGTAACGCCGTCAGCGGGCTACGATTCCATAAAGCGAAGTCAGTGACGCCGCAATGCAGCAAATGATAGGCCAAATGAGCGCCGAGTCGACCGGCGCCGAGTACCATTATTGGTGAATTCAAAGAGAGGTTTGATATACTCATCGTGTAGGTGCCTGTCCGAGACTTACTGCCAGTCGAGTATAACCTTGCCGGAATTTCCAGTACACATGGCATCAAAACCGGTTTGATACTCATCGATAGGCAATCGATGGGTGATAATACCGGACAAGTCCAGACCACCTTGTACAAAGGCGATCATCTTGTACCAGGTCTCGAACATTTCACGACCGTAAATCCCCTTGATGGTCAGCATCTTGAAAATAATCTTGTTCCAGTCGACCTCAATCGCCGATGGCGAGATCCCGAGGATAGCAATTTTGCCACCATTGTTCATTTTATCGAGCATGTCACGAAAGGCACTGGCCGCGCCGGACATCTCCAGACCGATATCAAAGCCTTCGGTCATCCCCATGGCACCCATGACATCGGCCAGATCCTCGTTGGCCGCATTGACAGTATGCGTGAGTCCCATGTGCCGGGCCAGCTCCAGTTTGGCAGGATTGATGTCGGTGATGACGACATGACGGGCGCCGGAGCGCAGGGCCACCAGTGCCGCCATGATCCCGATGGTCCCGGCACCGGTGACCAGCACATCTTCACCGACCAGGTCATAGCTGAGTGCCGTGTGTACGGCATTGCCAAAGGGATCGAATATGGCGGCGATTTCATCGTCTATATCATCCGGCAACGCAATCACATTGTCTTCCGGTATCACCAGGTATTCGGCGAAGGCGCCGGGTCGATTGACACCGACACCGATGGTATTCCGACACAACTGACCACGACCGGCACGGCAATTGCGGCATACCCCACAGACGATATGACCTTCCCCCGAAACCCGTTGACCGACAGTGTATTTATCGACGGCTGCGCCGATGGCAACGATTTCACCACAGAACTCATGACCGACCACCATCGGTACCGGGATCGTCGCCTGTGCCCAAGCATCCCAGTTATAGATATGTAAATCGGTGCCACAAATGGCTGTTTTGTGGACCTTAATCATGACCTCACTGGGTCCAGGCTGTGGTATCGGCACAGTCTCCATCCAGATACCGACTTCAGATCTGGTTTTCACCAGGGCTTTCATTGTCTCTGCCATTGTTCTGCTCCTATTTGATGACACCCAGATCCTGTCCCACTTCGGCGAAGGCTGTCACCGCACGATCGACATCCTGCAGGCTATGTGCGGCCGACATCTGGGTACGGATACGTGCCTGACCCTGAGGCACCACAGGATAACTGAAACCGATGACATAAATACTTTTTTCCAACATTTTCTCTGCCATGGTCCGGGCCAGTGTCGCATCCCCTAGCCATACCGGAATAATGGGATGATCCGCACCGCCGAGTGTAAAACCCAATTTGGTCATACTGCTCCGAAATCGGTCACTGTTGGCACCCAACCGGGCTCGAAGGTCGGCGCCCTGTTCAATTAGATCCAGAACTTTTAATGATGTTGCGGCAATCACCGGTGCCAAGGTATTGGAAAACAAATAGGGTCTCGAGCGCTGTCGTAACCAGTCGATGACCTGTGCATTGCCCGCAGTATAACCACCGGCCGCACCACCAAGTGCCTTGCCCAGTGTGCCGGTAATGAGATCGACCCGACCCTCGACACCACAGTACTCGGCCGTACCACGGCCTTGTTGGCCGATGAAGCCGACCGCATGACTATCGTCCACCATGACCATGGCATCGTACCGCTCCGCCAGATCACAGATATCCTGAAGATTGGCAATGATTCCATCCATCGAAAACACCCCGTCCGTCGCGATCAGACGAAACCGGGCACCTGCACAAGCCTGTAATTGCTGCTCAAGGGCAACCATATCATTGTTGGCATAACGGAAACGTTTAGCCTTGCTCAGACGCACACCATCAATAATCGAGGCATGATTCAAGGCATCAGAGATAATCGCATCCTGCTCATTCAGCAGGGTTTCAAACAGACCGCCGTTGGCATCAAAACAGCTCGCATAGAGGATCGTATCCTGCATCCCCAGAAAAGTGGAAATTTTTGACTCCAGCTGTTTATGAACTTGCTGGGTGCCACAGATAAATCGCACCGAGGCCATACCATAGCCATATCGCTCCAATGCGTTTTTACCTGCATTGATTAATGTTTCATGATTGGCCAGACCGAGATAATTATTGGCACAGAAGTTCAATACCCGTGCTCCGCTTGAAACTTCAATGGTACCTGCTTGCTGTGAAGTAATAATTCGTTCGGTTTTATACAAACCGTCTGTGTGCAATATTGCCAATTGCTGGGTCAGGTGACTAACAAATGCTTTGTTCATAATAATCTCATAGGGTTGGTTGCCGGTGAATTGCCTTTATCCTGACACAAGAACTCAGGCGAACACTAAATTTGCTGGCTGCCTTTACACTCCATGATCATTGAGCCAATAAAACGCTAAACCCGCCCAAGAATAAGGGACAACCGGTTTGTTGCTCCTACAAAACCGGCACTTCCGCCATCCATGGCGGTCGTAATGAGGGAAAGCAGGTTTGAGACGAGTAGTGGCACAGGGATGTGCCGTTGACGAACCTAAGGATGGAATATGGATTGTATTATACGAGTATACGGGGGTGCTGGCCAAAGTCTGATTTCCGCAGTAGGCTCTCTATTCTCGAACAGGTTCCTGGTTGAAGGTGCGAATTCTGACATGACTCAAGTTGTCTTCACAATGGTGTGGATCCATCCCGCGTTCCGATAATATGAACATTCCTGGTCAGGGCGTAAATCAGATTTGTTGGCTTGTTACAAAATGCGACTGGAAATTGATCTTAACCTTGCTATAATCAATGGTGGAGAACTGGTATGCAAGTAAGCGCTTCAATGTCCACGTTGGCTCGTGTTGCCACAGTTCGCAACACAGGGGGGGCTGCGTCTCGTTTGGAGACTACCCAAAACGAGCAGACCTCCACCAACGCCACAACTGAAACGGCACAACAAAAGCAAAAAATAAGCCAGCTACAGAACGTCGACCGTGAAGTGCGTGCACACGAACAGGCACACCTTAATGCAGCCCAGGGCATCGCTGTCAGCGGAGCGCATTTTCAATATCAGGTTGGCCCAGACGGCAAGAGTTATGCGGTCGCAGGCGACGTCCAAATCGATACATCCGCAGTAAATAATAACCCCCGAGCCACACTACACAAGGCTGTCTCTATCCAACACGCTGCTCTGGCACCAGCAAATCCGTCTACCCAGGATCATAGAGTCGCGAACCAGGCAGCCGTAATGGCCCGGCAGGCACAGTCAGAAATAGCGAAACAAAAATTTTCAAGCAGTGAACCTTCAACCCCTGGCCAAATCATTAATCAATACACCTGAGTTATAATCAAACACAACCTCCTATGCTCGTACGGGACCTTCCGGGGAGGAAAACGACTACCTTAACTCTGGGAGGCTGTCCGAGAACAGAGCCTACTGCGGAAAATCAAGCTTTGGCCAGATTTCTCACTGATTCTCGATAAATACAGTCCGTATTCACCTAAATCATGAGAAAATCTACCTCACACGCTTTCCCTCATTACGACCGCCATGGATGGTGGAAGTGCCGGTTTTACAGGAGCAACAAACCGGTCGTCTCCTGTTCTCGGACAGGCTCCTAGGTATACCAGTTCCATGTACAAATTTGCTGTTTTTGGTAATCCGGTTCATCACAGTCTATCACCAAAAATCCATAATCTGTTTGCCAAACAGACCGGTATTCTTGTACAATATGACGCAATCGAGTGTTCCCTGAGCAGGTTAGAAGCTACAGTACGAGAATTTTTTCTCGATGGAGGTCACGGTGCCAATATTACACTGCCCTTTAAAGAACGAGCTTATCTTATGGCGACAACTACCAGCCCGGCCGCCACACTTGCGGGTGCTGCCAATACTTTGTGTTGGTCAGGGGAAAATACAATGTTTGCAGACAATACTGACGGTGTGGGTCTGATAACAGACCTAACCTCAACACACGGCCTGGATCTGACACATTGCAAAATTTTGCTGCTTGGTGCAGGTGGTGCTGCGCGTGGTGTTCTGGGCCCACTTCTGCAAGCATCAAAATACCCTGTTACTGTGGTCAATCGAAATCTGCTAAAGGCACAACAACTGGCCCACCATTTTAACGGATCAGGTGTAGTGAATAGTTGTAGTTATGTCCAATTGTCGGGTCAGCATTACGATGTTATCATCAATGCAACATCAGCCAGCCTGGCCGGAATTTTGCCCGCACTGCCAGACACTCTGTTGGTGCATGGAACGTTGGCCTATGATCTGATGTATGCGGACAAACCGACCATATTTATGCAATGGGCCATAAAGCAAGGCGCAAATGATGTATGTGACGGTCTAGGCATGCTGCTAGAACAAGCTGCTGCATCATTTTTCCTCTGGACAGGACGGCGACCTGAGGTCAATCCTGTACACCTGCAATTGCGGCGTTCTGTGCATGCTGCTGATAAAGCAGCAATACCATAATACAACACCGGAAACATCTTATGAAAACACCTTTTCCCAGCCACAACAAAAAAAACGATTCCAGTAAAAAAACAGACCCGGATAACTGGAAAAAGAAATACTACAATCTTCTGAAGGAGCTGGATCAACAGGAGCATAACTGGGGTGATATCGAAACAGCATTACGTCGCAGCCTGTCAAGACTGACCGCTCTGGGCAGAGGTCAGTCCACGGAACTCGACAACCAGCTGGACAGCTTGCGTTCGTTAGTTCGTGAAAAAGCACCTTGTGAACAACTAGGGACACTGGTCGATGAAATCATCGATCATGAGGATTTTCCAGAAGAGGATCAAACACGTCCGGCCAGTACAATCGGGGGATCTACCCAGGGACTGGATACAACCCGTAGCCATCGTGTGCTTGACTTAATAATTGAAATTTCGTTATTGACAGGAAAGGATGGCGAACGCTCCGGGAAATGGCAGGACTGGCAAAGACAATTAAAACAACCTGACGCTGAGCTGAATATTCTTGCCACAGAAATCATTCGCGAACTAACAGATCGGCCGGTTGCTGAGGCGGATTTATACCAGATTACCGCCGACGCCTTACGCACTCTACTCGAGCAACTGTCACTTCCAGGTGCACTCCTGCCTCAAATGCACCGGGTCAGAAAACAGCTGGCTACTGAACTGGATCACAACTCAGTAGCCATGGCAGTGACAGCCATTGCTGATCTGGCCCGTGCTGCGCAACATGACCTTGAACAACAACGAAAGGAGTTGGAGCAGTTCTTGTTGCAATTGACCCAGCGTCTGCAGGACATGGATCAGGCGCTGGCTGACAGTTCAGAATACAGTCAACGTGGCTTGCAGAATGTTCAGGAGATGAATCAGGCAGTGCAAAACGAGATGGTAGGTATTAGTAACCAGGTGGAATCTGCAGAGGAGCTGGGTGTACTCAAGAAGGCGGTGCAGCAGCATCTGGTGAAAATTGAAAAGCGTTTGAATGACCATATCGATGAGGAGATCCAACACGATCACAAATATCGAAGACATGTCGAACGGCTGGTCAGTCGTCTTGGTAAAATGGAGGAGGAAACCCGACATCTTCGGCTGCGTGTATCGGAAGAAAGGGCTAGGGCCCTAACCGACAAACTTACCGGTGTTAGTAATCGCCTGGCATTCGATGAGCATCTTGAACAGGAATTAACCCGCTGGAAACGCTATAAGAACCCGCTGTCATTAATTTTCTGGGATATCGATCATTTTAAACTGGTCAATGATCGTCTGGGTCACAAGGCAGGTGACAAAATTCTTCAGGCACTTGGCGCCCTGCTGAATAAACGTTTGCGCGAGAGTGATTTTACGGCCCGCTTTGGCGGTGAAGAATTTATCTCCATATTACAGGAGGAGTTGTCTCCCGCGGCAAAAGTTGCAGATGAAATCCGGGCTGCAATTGCCAACTTTAAATTCAACTATCAGGGCCAACGGGTACCGGTTTCAATATCCTGTGGCGTAACCCAGTGTCGGGAAGGAGATACTCCCAGCAGTCTGGTTGAACGCGCAGATCAAGCCCTGTATAAAGCCAAGGAAGATGGTCGAAATCGTTGTGAGATCGCGACCTGAGGCTCGTCTGACGCGGTTATCTCATTACAGCATTTTATGCTATAGCCCTTTCAACGCAACGTCACTAATTCTTCACCTGCGGTTGGATGTATCGCGATCGTCTGATCCAGATCCTGTTTTCGCGCACCCATATTCATCGCTACGGCAAAACCCTGTACAATTTCATCGCATGCCTCACCGATCAGGTGACAGCCAACGACCACTTCATCCAGGCCTGCAGTAATTAACTTTACCACCGTTGCGGGTTTTTCAGGGCTGGTAGCATAATACAGATTCACAAACCGACTCTGGTAAATATGGATCTGGTCATCGCCATATTGCGCCCGGGCTTGCGCCTCGGTCAAACCCACGGTACCAATCGGAGGATGACTGAAAACCACTGTCGGTATACGCTCGTATCGTATTTTTGCCTCAGGTCGCTGATTAAATAGACGCTCGGCCAATTGGCGACCTGCCGCGATGGCTACCGGTGTCAACGCTGCGCGCCCGGTAACATCACCCACGGCATAAATACCCTTTATTGCAGTATTCTGATACTCATCAGTGGCGATAAAACCTCGATCATCTGTTTCCAGACCACATGCAGATAACGCCAGTTGCGTGGTATTCGGTTGACGGCCAACAGCCCAGATAACTTGATCAAACCCATGTAGCGTCTGACCATTCTTTGCCGTTACAGTCAGGCTTTGATCAGCTTCGCGCAGCAAACCAGCGGTTTGAAACTCGTTATTTATATCAATACCTGATTCTGTCATACCGACCGTCAATACATCACGCAGTGTCTGATCGAAGGTTCTCAGGATTTGTTGTTTGCGCAAAATTAAACTTACTTGTGTGCCCAGCGCATTTAATACTCCGGCCAATTCTACCGCGATATAGCCCGAACCGATAATCGCCACCTTTTGAGGTTGTTCTTTCATGGCAAAAAATCCATCACTGGTTACACCCAGCTCTACTCCGGGTAATCCAGGTACCATTGGCATTCCACCTGTAGCAATCAAGATATGCTCTGCCTCCAGAATCTGATCACCAACTTCGACCTTTCCGGTATCAACAAACTGGCCGGTACCTGTAAAAAAGTGGACCCCGGAACCCTTTAGCATTCGATGGTAAATTGCATGCAGGCGCTCTATATGCGCATCCCGGCGTTGACGTAATATCTTCCAGTCAAAGCCCTTGTTATCGAGCTTAAACCCATAGTGTTCAGCACCATGGATCTGTTCTGCAAGATGTGCAGCATTCCACATAATTTTCTTTGGCACACACCCAACATTGACACAGGTGCCGCCAATGACGCCACTTTCAATCAAGGCAACACTGGCACCATATTCTGTGGCACGGCGTGCCGAAGCAATTCCGCCGCTGCCCCCACCAATGACCAGATAATCAAACTTTTTTTGCATACGTATCTATTCCTATTTATTCTACAGATATATGTGTTACAAAGACTTTTTTAGTGCCAATCATCAATACTACATGGTTAGATCAGTAATTGTTTGGCAGAAGCTGCCGTTTGAAATCCAATAACAGCCTCCTGGTTGATTGCGTTCATCGGTTTTTCCCATCGAGCGCGAGACCAGTGTCAGGGCCAACCTGAAACTACATTAAAACTGCCAGTGTGAAAGTGCAGAAGAT
>CAZTLH010000100.1:0-8763 GCA_964614335.1 uncultured Gammaproteobacteria bacterium | reverse complement strand
CAACATTATTTACGAAATACTGGCGTTTAATGTTGGACTACTGTAACCACTGCGGGTGCTGTTGTTCCTCACCCTCATAGCAGGGGATGATTTCATACTGATCTGACCAGTAATAAGCCATGGAACTGCAAGCCAGCTCCTCCAGATTATCCAGTACTTCCTGCATTTTCAGAGACTCAACCAACTGTAACTGCAATCCCTTTTGTTCATGTTTGTCGTCCATTTGAGCACTCCGTTATCGTATATAGGTTGCACAGGATAACGGCAGAGAAACAAGAAACTTTAGGGTATCAACCGATTACAGGGATCTCTCTGACACGCCTGGAACGACCCTGCCGCTGACCAGTATTGTGTTTCAACGGAGTCAAGATCTTGTTGTCAGGATTTGCTGCTACTGTCTCATCAACTGCAGATGCCGGTACCAGCTGGTTGTCTACCTGACTGGTCGCTGGACGAGGGTTGACAACTTTCTTTGTTATTGCCTGACTGACAGTTTTATGCGATTTTGATGTTTTGTCTGCTGTACGCTGGCCCGTATGATTTTTCTGACCCTTACGTTGACGCGCGTCTTTGGTCGAATGTCGATATGCTGGTCGTTGTAGTTGTGGGAGCAATGTCTGAGTGATATCCTGATGTGGCAGGCTGTGGCCAATATACTCCTCGATATCCGGTAATGACATGGCGTAGGTTTCACAGGCAAAACTGACTGCCATTCCTTCGGCTCCGGCTCGGGCAGTACGCCCAATCCGGTGAACGTAATCTTCTGCTTCCTGGGGCAAATCAAAGTTAACTACATGTGTGACTTCGGGAATATGCAAGCCACGTGCAGCAACATCAGTAGCCACCAGCAGATCGATCTCACGAGCCTTGAAAGCCTTCAGTAAAGATTCCCGTTTGTTCTGTACAACCGCACCGGATAACATTCCGATACTGTGGCCATTCGCATTGAGCCAGTCCTGGACCTTTTCGGCCGCCCAGCGAGTATTAACAAAAATCAGGGCGCGTCGTGGTTTCAATTGCCGTAACAATCCGACCAATAACGGCATTTTATCTTCATTCCCAGGGTAATACACTTGTTCCACGATTCGCTCTACGGATACGCGATCGGCATCGATTTTAATGATCTGTGGATTGTTTAAATGCTCATAGGCCAATTCATTGACACGCAATGACAAGGTTGCAGAAAACAGCATATTCAATCGCTCTTCCGCTGACGGCATCCGATGCAGAAAATAACGAACATCCCGGATAAAACCCAGATCAAACATACGGTCGGCTTCGTCCATAATGCAGACCTGAATGCCCTGTAAGCCATATAGCTTTTGTTTGTACAGATCCAGCAACCGGCCAGGTGTACCAATCAACACATCGACACCTTCAGCAAGCAACCGTTTTTGTTGCTCATAACCTGTTCCACCATAAACCAAAGCGAGTCGAAAATCCGTCTCTGCCGCAATTTTGGCCGCATCCTCATGAATCTGTATGGCCAACTCTCGTGTCGGGGCCAAAATCAGTGCACGCGGTGTATTCCCGGAGACATCGTCCCTTCGCTCGTGGCTCCACAAATAGGTAAACATGGCGACCAGAAATGCAGCAGTTTTTCCGGTCCCGGTCTGTGCCTGCCCTGCAACATCCTGGCCACCGAGTAATAATGGTAATACAGCGGCTTGAATCGGTGTACACCGGAGAAAGCCACAGGCATTCAAACCGTCAAGCAAGGGCTGGGGTAACTCAAAGTCGACAAACTTTGTATCTGTCAGGTAGGTATCAGTCATATTTGGGGGTTATAAAGGATCGTAGAGAGTCGATAAACAGACCGGCGGGACACCAAAAAACTTGCGTTTCCGGGTCAACATGCAGAGAATAGAGGTTTGCCCGATCCATATCATGAGAACTTTCGGGCGCTTAATTTTATCACAAATCCAGTGAGGTATGATAACTGATGTCTGAACAAATCACCCATGTCAGTGATGACAGCTTCGAACAGGACGTTTTGCAATCTAGCGAACCGGTGCTGATCGATTACTGGGCCGAATGGTGTGGCCCCTGCAAACAAATTGCGCCCCTGCTCGAGGACATCGCCGGTGAATATGCAGGCCGACTGAAAATTGCCAAACTCAACATCGATGAAAATCCTGCTACCCCGCCAAAATATGGCATACGTGGCATACCCACCTTAATGTTATTCAAAAATGGTGAGGTCGAAGACATGAAAGTAGGCATGCTTTCCAAGTCACAGTTACAGGCCTTCATCGACCGCAATCTATAGCCTGTTTAGCCATATATTCATCATGATTCGGCAACAACCTGCATGCCATTTACCACAGTAAATGGTATGCTGCTGCTGTAACCGGTGCGGACCGGCAGGTTACGACGACAAAGCCGTATCTACAGATCATAATTTAACAACAATTACACTGTAAGCTAACCAGGTCAGACAAAAAAAAGCCCCGCCAGTTGAGCGGGGCTTTTTGTTGCTATGGCTGAAAGCAGCTTACATCATGCCGCCCATGCCACCCATACCACCCATACCGCCCATACCACCCATATCGGGGGCTCCCATCGGGGCAGCTGACTTGTCTTCAGGCATCTCGGCAATCATGGCTTCTGTCGTAATCATCAACCCGGAGATCGATGCAGCATTCTGCAAAGCAGCACGCGTCACCAGGGTCGGATCGAGAATACCCATGGCAATCATGTCACCATACTCGCCATTACTGGCATTGAAACCATAATTCCCTTCGTTGTTACGCACTTCGTTGACAACAACTGAAGCTTCACCACCAGCATTGCGCACAATCTGGCGCAGTGGCTCCTCAATGGCACGACGCACGATATTGACACCGACTTGCTGCTCCTGGTTATCACACTTGAGCCCATCCAGAGAGGTGAGACAGCGAATCAAAGCCACACCGCCACCGGGCACCACACCTTCTTCGACAGCAGCCCGGGTTGCATGCAGAGCATCTTCAACACGTGCTTTCTTTTCTTTCATTTCGACTTCAGTGGCTGCACCCACCTTGATCACAGCAACACCGCCGGCCAGCTTGGCGACGCGTTCCTGCATTTTTTCACGATCATAGTCAGAGGTAGCCTCTTCAATCTGGGCCCGGACCTGGGTGACCCGTGCCTCGATATCTGCAGCATCACCGGCACCATCAACGATGGTGGTATTTTCCTTGCTAATGACGATCTTCTTGGCCCGACCCAAATCATTGAGTGTGGTATTCTCCAGACTCATACCGACCTCTTCAGAAATAACCTGGCCACCGGTCAGAACAGCAATGTCCTGCAGCATGGCTTTACGACGATCACCAAAACCTGGAGCCTTGACGGCACAGACCTTGACGATACCACGAATGGTATTGACCACCAGAGTTGCCAGGGCTTCACCATCCACATCTTCGGCAATAATCACCAGGGGTTGGCCCGCCTTGGCAACAGCTTCCAGTACCGGCAACATATCACGGATATTGGAAAGCTTTTTGTCATGAATCAGAATCAACGGATTCTCCATCTCGACAGTCATATTGTCCTGCTTGTTGATAAAGTAAGGTGACAGATAACCACGATCAAACTGCATGCCCTCGACGATATCGAGTTCATTATCCAGACCTGAACCTTCTTCAACGGTGATGACCCCTTCTTTACCGACTTTTTCCATAGCTTCGGCAATAATGTCTCCGATAGAGGCATCTGCATTGGCAGAAACGGTACCCACCTGGGCAACTTCCTTATGATCGGTGCAGGGTTTGGATATTGTTTTCAAATGCTCTGTGACCGCTACAACTGCCTTGTCAATACCGCGTTTGAGATCCATTGGATTCATACCGGCTGCAACGGCTTTCAAGCCTTCGTGCAACATGGACTGGGCCAGTACGGTTGCAGTAGTGGTGCCATCACCGGCGACATCGGAGGTCTTGGAAGCCACTTCCTTGACCAGCTGGGCCCCCATGTTTTCGAATTTGTCCTTGAGTTCAATTTCCTTGGCTACGGAAACGCCATCCTTGGTGACTGTGGGAGCACCAAAGGACTTGTCCAGAATAACATTACGACCTTTTGGTCCCAGGGTAACCTTGACCGCATCGGCCAGGATATTGACGCCACGCATCTTGCGATTGCGTGCGTTTTCACCAAATAGTACTTCTTTCGCAGGCATGATAGATTCTACCTCTTGATCAATTAAATGTTTGTTACGTGTGTGTTATTGCATATATAAAATGTGCGACGGGGATCAGGATTCGATAACACCCATGATGTCGTCTTCACGCATCACCAGCAGTTCTTCACCATCAATCTTGACTTCGGTACCGGAATATTTTCCGAACAGCACGCGATCACCGGCCTTGAGGTCGAGGGCACGTACGTCACCGTTGTCCATGATTTTGCCGTTGCCGACAGAAACAACTTCACCCTGCATGGGTTTTTCAGTTGCCGAATCCGGAATCACAATACCACCGGGGGTGGTGCGTTCGTCTTCGATACGACGCAATACTACGCGATCATGAAGTGGACGTATCTTCATAGATTTATCTCCTTCCAAATGTCAATAGGGTATGGTTAAACAGAGTTGTTAGCACTCTATCCAAGTGAGTGCTAATGATATCCGGCGATACGTGTTTGTCAAGCAAAAGCTTTCAAGCCATTTGCTGTAACCACCGGATCAATCCGTGACTAGGGATGTGGGGTTGGTATCATAAAATTCAACCCTTCGTCCCGGAAAGAGTTGGTATCCAGTTGGTCTCTCCTGTTAACGATGGATTTTATGACCTTCTTTTCGATCAATGGCTATAGAATGACCAACAAATCCTTGGCTAGCAGGAACTCATGACAGTTATCTTTCACCTGGTTGCGGACTTCAAGCAAACTCGATGAGCACCTGATCAGCCTGCACAGCTTCACCGGTCTGAACCAGCACGGCTGCGATCACACCATCACGGGCCGCATAAAGCACATTTTCCATTTTCATGGCTTCGATTACCGCAACCGCCGCACCGGCGCGGACTTTCTCGTCTTTCTGAACCCTGATCTGGGTCACCATTCCCGGCATGGGGGAGAGAATCTGACCTGAACGATCTACAGCAACCCGCTTCAGCATATGCCGGTCAAGCTCGGCAGCACGTGGGCCCAGGACCCGGCAGTCCAGTACACGAGCCGCCTGTGACAGCCGGTATTGATTGCCGAGGGTGTTAATCTTTATTGTCATCTCAACCTGATCGACCCTGGCCTGACACAGACGATCACCTGGCTGCCATTCGGTTTGTACGACTACGGTATGGTCCTTGCCAGACTCCTGTCCAATAACAGCCTGCTCACCTTCGGCTGTTGAGTGGAGTGTCACAGGCCAATGCTGCTGATTGTCGCAAACCACCCATGCGCGTTCTACACCCGTGTCATTACCGGCAGCAGCTTCCCGTTGTTCACAACGATCATACAACACCGCAGCGACTGCCAGCATAGTATTCAGTTGTTTCGCCTCAGGCCTTGGCGGCTCAAACCCGTCCGGATAATGCTGACCGATAAAATCGGTACTGATGTCACCACGCTGAAATTCATCATGAAGGAGTACAGCCTGCAAAAATGCTCCATTGTGGGCTACACCTTCAATCTGATATTGATCCAGTGCAGTGACTGCCATGGCAATCGCTTGCCTGCGATCCGCACCATGGGCTACCAGCTTGGATATCATGGGATCATAATACATGCTGATCTCACTCCCGGCCTTGACCCCGCTGTCGACCCGCAACCCCTCCGCTACCGGCTCCTGATAACGTGACAGACGCCCGATTGAGGGTAGAAACCCACGACTGGAGTCTTCGGCATAGACCCGGCATTCGATAGCCCAACCCTGACACCTGACCTGATCCTGGGTCAGGGACAGCGGCTCGCCTGCCGCCACACGAATCATCAGCTCCACCAGATCCAGCCCTGTGACACACTCGGTCACCGGGTGCTCAACCTGCAAACGTGTATTCATTTCCAGAAAATAGAAATTACGCTCACGATCGATGATAAATTCTACTGTCCCCGCCGAACAATAATCGACGGCCCGGGCCAGGGCCACGGCCTGCCGACCCATAGCCTGCCGGGTTGCGGCATCGATAAACACCGAAGGTGCTTCTTCGACAACCTTCTGGTGGCGACGCTGGATCGAACATTCCCGTTCACCCAAATACAGCACATGGCCATGCTGATCGGCCATGATCTGGATTTCAATATGACGAGGCCCTTCGATGTATTTTTCGACAAACATGCGATCATCGCCAAATGCCGTCGCAGCCTCACCGCGCGCACGTTCAAAACCATCCAGGCACTCTGCATCATTACGGGCCACCCGCATTCCCTTGCCACCACCGCCGGCACTGGCTTTTAACAATACCGGATAGCCGATGCCACGCGAAATGGTCAGTGCCTGTTCGGCATCGGCCAGGACCTCTGTATAACCGGGTATCGTAGAAACTCCATTTTCCTGGGCCAGTTTTTTGGAAATAATCTTGTCGCCCATCACCTGCATGGCTTTGACCGGCGGACCGATAAATGCAATGCCCGACGCCTCCAGGGCCCGAACCAATTCAGCATTTTCAGACAAAAATCCATAGCCTGGATGAACCGCCTGGGCACCGGTTTGACGGCAGGCATCGACAATGGCATCGATACGAAGATAGCTTTGTGCCGCGACCGGTGGGCCGATACAAACCGCTTCATCCGCCATCTTGACATGCCTGGCCCGTTGATCCGCAGTCGAGTATACGGCGACGGTGGCAATCCCCATGCGTTGCGCCGTGCGGATGACACGACAGGCGATTTCACCACGATTGGAAATTAATATTTTTGTAAACATCGTGCTCATAGTGGAATATTCCCGTGTTTACGCCATGGATTCTGTAGCTGTTTGTCAGCCAGCAGTGCCAGCGAACGACACAGACGACGACGGGTATTGCGGGGGCGAATGACATCATCGATAAAACCACGCCGGGCCGCGACAAAGGGATTGGCAAACTTGCTGCGATATTCTTCCGTGCGGGCCGTGATTTTCTCTAGATCCTGTTTTTCCTGGCGAAAAATGATTTCCACCGCACCCTTGGGTCCCATGACGGCAATTTCCGCACTGGGCCAACATAGATTCACATCCCCACGCAGGTGTTTGGAGCTCATGACATCGTAAGCCCCACCATAGGCCTTGCGGGTAATGACCGTGACTTTGGGTACCGTAGCCTCGGCAAAGGCGTACAGCAGCTTGGCTCCATGACGGATAATGCCGCCAAATTCCTGGTCGGTGCCGGGCAAAAAACCGGGAACATCGACAAAGGTGACTATGGGAATACTGAAGGCATCACAAAAACGCACAAAACGACCGGCCTTGGTGGCCGAATTGATATCCAGACAACCTGCCAGCACCTTCGGCTGATTGGCGACAAAACCCACCGTCTGCCCGGCCAGTCGCCCCAGACCAATAATAATATTGGCAGCAAAATCTTCCTGTATCTCAAAAAATTCCTGATCATCCACCACCTTGACCAGTAACTCTTTCATATCATACGGTTGATTGGGATCAGTCGGAACCAGTGTGTCGAGGGCTTTTTCCACCCGCTCGGGATGATCACGAACGGCCAGCACCGGAGCCATTTTGCGATTACTCGAGGGCAGAAGATTGATGAAGCGACGCAACATACAGAGCGCATCCACATCATTATCAAAGGCTTTATGGGCGACACCGGATCGAGAAGTGTGGGTGTGGGCACCACCGAGCTCTTCGGCGCTGACCGTCTCGTGGGTAACGGTTTTGACCACTTCAGGGCCGGTTACAAACATATGTGAGGAGTCCCGTACCATAAAAATAAAATCAGTCATTGCCGGTGAATAGACCGCACCCCCGGCACAGGGACCCATGATCATGGAAATCTGCGGCACCACACCGGAAGCCAGCACATTCCGCTGAAAAATATCCGCATAACCCCCGAGTGAGGCCACACCTTCCTGAATACGGGCACCACCAGAGTCATTGATACCGATAATGGGAGCACCAACCTGGACGGCCTTGTCCATAATCTTGACAATCTTTTCGGCATGGGTTTCCGACAACGAACCACCGAAAACCGTAAAATCCTGGCTGAAGACAAAGACCTGGCGGCCATAGACCGTGCCCCAGCCGGTGACTACACCATCACCGGGGATCGACTGTTGCTCCATGCCAAAGTCCCGGCAACGATGTTCAACAAACATATCCCATTCTTCAAAGCTATCCGAATCGAGCAACAATTCAATACGCTCTCGTGCGGTAAGTTTGCCTTTGCCGTGCTGCTTTTCGATCCGCCCCAACCCACCGCCAAGACGGGCCTGCTGTCGTTTTTGTTCCAGCTGTTCTACGATATCTTGCACGAATTCACCTCTGTAGCGGGTCATTAAATATCAACCCCGGGACCTGTCGGTCTGTCTTCCAAAAACCTGGCATTAGCTCCCGCCAGGCACATCAGTTATCGATTTAATGGTTCTTCTGCAGCCAATTTTCTCCCTGGGCAAGAAAAGAGTCTAAAATATGACGGCTAGGAGGTTGCCCGAGAACAGAGAGCCTACTGCGAAAAAGCGGACTTTGGCTCATTTTTCCGCTTATTTTCATTAAATAGAACGACTATTCCATCCTTAGGTTCGTAAACGGCACATCCATGTGCCACTACTCGCCTCAAATGATCGAAAAAATGGCCTCAAATCCGCTTTCCCTCGTTACGACCGCCATGGATGGCGGAAGTGCCAGTTTTGCAGGAG
>CAZTLH010000099.1:0-8813 GCA_964614335.1 uncultured Gammaproteobacteria bacterium | reverse complement strand
GGTTTGTGTTGCCCATCAACCATGCCAGACTCATTAAAACGATTCCGATGATTAAACCGACGTGCGGGTAATAAAGCAATGAATTGCCAACATCTTGCACCTTTACAGCTTCAAGGGAGCGCACGGGGAATATGGTAAGAAACTGTATAGCAAGCAGAAAGGGTCTGGGGATCATCGGCAGGTCACTTTGGTTCTATTCGTGATGGCGATTTTGTCACTGTCGGGGTCAATGTCCACCTGCAACAGAAACAGGGCGCCATGCTTGACTTCAATTTCGAGCAGTTTTTTGTCCTGCTGGACTTTCCCAAAGTCCAGCAGAACCCGGACCACCCCACCATGGGTCACCCATAAGATCTTTTGTTCAGGACAACTGTGCGCAATGTCATACAGGGCATCCAATACGCGCACTTTAAATTGTGCAAGCGCTTCACCTTCAGGTGGTGTAAACCGATCCGGATCTTCCCAGAAACGGGTCAGGGCGAGGGGGTCTTCTGCCATGATGTGTTCTGCTGTGCGTCCTTCCCAGACACCGAAATCCAGTTCCTGGAGCCTTTGATCGACTGTCAATGGCAGGTCATGTTGCCGGACAAAATGCGCTGCAAATAACGAACATCGCCTCAGAGGTGATGAAATCACACGATCCCAGAATCGGGTGCCATCGGTGGCTGCCTGCATTTGTCTGAAACCGGCCTCGGTCAGCGGATCGTCCGTACGGCCACGGAAACAGGGCCCGCCCTGGACTTCCCCATGACGCAGTAATCCCAAAAGCATCAGGGTGCCTTGTCCGCTACACCCGCTTCGGCGAAGGTCGCCATCTCATTATGCAGCTTGCAGGCCAGTCGCAGCAGTGGTGCCACCGTAGCCGCACCGCTGCCTTCACCCAGACGCATACCGATATCCAGATAAGGTTTTGCCTGCAGGGCATTGAGTACCATTTTGTGACCGGGCTCGGCCGAGGTGTGGGAGTACAGGAACCAGGTTTCACAGCCGGGACAAATCTGGGCGGCTGCAAGTGCCGCTACAGAGCTGATAAAGCCATCGATCAACACCGGCAAACCCAATTGTGCACAAGCGATATAACTGCCTGACAATGCCGCAATTTCGAAACCACCGAGTCGGCGTAATATCTCGACAGGCGAACCGAGATGGTCCTTGTGATAATCCAGTGCCCGCTCGATGATGGTGATTTTGTGCATTACACCACATTCATCCAGACCGGTTCCCGGGCCTGCGAGTTTTGTGGCCGGTGCATTCAAAAACGCACAGGCTAAAGCCGAGGCAGAAGTGGTGTTGCCGATCCCCATTTCACCGCCGATAAAGAGCTGTGAGCCAGCCGACCTGGCTCTGTTAACGGCCTGTAGTCCTGCATCCAGCGCGCCAAGCAGTTGTTCTTCTGTCATGGCGGGTTGCTGGCAGAGATTGGCTGTGCCGGCACCGAGATGAAGGTTTTGTACCCCGGGCAGTGGGCCCGAGTCGATGACAGTGCCCAGATTGATCACTTCCAGCACAGCATCGAGTTCTCTGGCCAGAACACAGATGGCTGCACCACCATTGGAGAAATTCTTCACCATCTCTATGGTCACTTCCTGTGGATAGGCCGAGACACCTTCGCTTGCCACACCATGGTCGGCGGCGAAAATTGTAATAAATATATGCTCAAGCGATGGCCTTTCGGTATGTTGTAATGCGGCCAACCGAATGGCCGTCTGTTCCAGTTTTCCCAGTGCCCCCAGTGGCTTGGTAAGCACTTCCTGACGCGCCGTGGCCGCTTTTTCAGTCTCCGGGTCCGGGTGGGCAACGGAATGATTGAACCACATGCTGGTTACATTCATGGTAGATCTCCTTTCATAATTTGGGGCAGGCCGGCGACCATCAGGATGACACGATCACACAGTCCGGCGAGTTCCTGATGCAGACGACCGGCTTCATCACAATAACGGCGACTCAAGGCACCCATCGGAGTGATACCCATATTGGTTTCATTGCTGATGAGAATTATCTTGCCCTTCAGGTCAGGGAGTGTTGCAAGCAGTGCACTCCGTTCTTGTTTGAAAACACTGTCAGATTTTGCAGTCAAAAGATTGGTCAGCCACAAAGTCAAACAGTCAACCAGCAGTAAGCTGTTCACGGCAGCATGGCTTTGTAATGCGCGACCGAGTTGAATTGGTTCTTCAATCACCAGCCAGTCTTTTGGTCGATGCTCGCGGTGGGCCGCAATCCGGGTCCGCATTTCATCATCTCCGGCGGTGGCGGTTGCGATATAGGTAACAGGCAGTTCGCTGACCACTGCCAGTTGCTCGCCAAACCGGCTTTTGCCGGATCGCACTCCGCCAAGAATTAAGGTTTTCATGCTTCAGATTTCTTGAAGTGTCTTGATTTATTATGGTTGTATGGAGAGTCGAAACAAGGCATTGAGACCGGTATCACTGATAAAGCACACTATTCGAGCTGAAGCTAATACTGCGACCGGAGTATTTAAGAATATCTTAATCCGGCAAATTGGACTCACCCATCAGAAATTCATCCACAGCTCTGGCACAACTTCGACCTTCGTGGATGGCCCAGACGATCAGGGATTGGCCACGGCGGATGTCACCTGCGGCAAAAACCTTTGGAATTGATGTTTGGTATTGACTGCTATTGGCTTCAACATTTCCACGTGGATCCAGTACCACACCAAGATCCTTGAGCATGCCCTCATGAACCGGGTGGGTAAAACCCATGGCCAGTAATACCAGATCGGCCTGAAGCTCGAATTCACTACCGGGTATCTCCGTCATCTGCCATTGATTATTGTTATCCTTTTTCCATTGCAGTCGCACACACTGGATGGTTTTTACCTGACCATTCTCTCCTGTGAAGCCTTTTGTAGCCACCGACCAGTCTCTTTCACAGCCTTCTTCATGGGAACTCGTGGTGCGCATTTTTTGCGGCCATTCAGGCCAGGTCAGAGATTTATTTTCCCGGACTGGTGGTTTCGGCAGAATCTCCAGCTGGGTAATGGATTTGGCCTTTTGCCGGTTGGCTGTGCCAATACAATCAGAGCCGGTATCTCCACCACCAATAACGATAACATGTTTGTCACGAGCAGTTATTCTCAGCTCATCCGGAATCGTTTCACCGGCAATTCTCCGGTTTTGCTGTGGTAGATATTCCATGGCGAAGTGTATGCCCTGCAATTCTCTACCCGGAACAGGCAAGTCACGGGCCTGCTCGGAACCACAGGCAAGTACAACAGCATCATAATCTTCCAGCAGAATAGAGGTCTTGCGATTCACCCCAACATGGACATTGGTTCGAAAGATGACGCCTTCCGCCCGCATCTGCGCGATTCGCCGATCAATCAGACGTTTTTCCATCTTGAAATTGGGTATGCCATAGCGCATCAGGCCACCGATACGATCATTCTTTTCCACCAGTGTGACTTTATGGCCGGCTCTTGCCAATTGTTGGGCACAAGCCATGCCAGCGGGACCCGAGCCGACAATAATGATATTTTTACCGGTCTTCTCTTCGGCAATTTCCGGTCTGATCCAGCCTTCTTCCCAGGCCCGGTCGACGATGGCTCGCTCGATGTTCTTTATCGTCACCGGGTTGTCATCAATATTCAGTGTGCAGGCCGCTTCACAAGGAGCAGGGCAGATACGGCCGGTAAATTCCGGGAAATTATTGGTCGAATGCAGTACATGAATGGCTTGATGCCATTTTTTTGAGTACACCAGATCATTCCAGTCGGGAATAATGTTATTGACCGGGCATCCATAATGGCAAAACGGGATACCGCAATCCATACAACGTGCGCCCTGTTGACTGAGCTGTTTGAAGTTCAGCTGGATGGTGAATTCCCTGAAATCCTGCAGACGGTCCAGGATCGGGGTATTTTTCGGTGTTCTGCGCTCGATTTCAAGAAACCCTGTCGGTTTACCCATTATTCAGTTCCTCTACGTCGTTGTTCACTGCTTGTGTTGCTGCCATTTCCAGTAGCGCCTTGTGATAATCGATGGGCATGACTTTGATGAATTTTGCGACGTAATAGGTCCAGTTATCCATGATTTCCTGGGCCTTTTCTGAACCGGTATAATGCCGGTGTCGTTGTATCAACTGATACAGGATCAAGGCGTCATCCTGGTCGGCCTGATGCTGGATCAACAAGCTGCCCGCTGTGGTTTCGGTATCTTCCGGGTATTCGGTGTCACTGCCGGTGGTGATCGATTGCAACTGCACCTGGGTTGTATTGCAATACTGGGAGAATCGATCCTGCACGTCAAGCACATAGGCGATACCGCCACTCATTCCTGCGGCAAAATTACGCCCCGTTTCTCCAAGTACGACGACGGTTCCACCGGTCATGTATTCGCAACCATGATCACCGACACCTTCGACCACCGCAATGGCACCACTGTTCCGCACCGCGAATCGTTCACCAGCCACACCACGAAAATAACATTCACCACTGATGGCACCGTAAAGCACGGTATTGCCGATGATGATGTTGTCTTCAGGGATGATCGGTGACGAGGCCGGTGGATAAATCATGATCCTGCCGCCAGATAATCCTTTCCCTACGTAATCGTTGGCATCACCTTGTAATTCAAGTGTAATTCCATGCGCCAGCCAGGCACCAAAACTTTGTCCTGCTGTCCCTTTGAATTTAATATAGATCGTGTCTTCAGATAAACCGGCGTGACCATAGCGTTTGGCTACACAACCGGAGAGCATCGCACCGACGGTACGATCAGTATTACGGATACTGCTCTCGATTTTGACGGACTTTTGTTCATCCAGTGCGGATTTGGCCTTCAATATCAGCTGGTGATCGAGCACGGCATCAATCCCGTGATTCTGCTTTTCACGAGCATGCAAAGCAGTATTGTCAGGAACATCCGGTCGGTGCAGGAGATGACTGACATCAACACCGTGGGCCTTCCAGTGATCGGTGGCCTTGTGGATGTCAAGACAATCGGTTTGTCCAATCATTTGATCGAAGTTACGAAAGCCAAGTTCAGCCATCAGGGCTCTGACCTCTTCGGCAACAAACATGAAGTAGTTCACCAGATAATCGGCTTTGCCGGTGAATCGTTTGCGTAATTCCGGGTTTTGTGTCGCCACACCAACCGGGCAGGTATTCAGATGACATTTGCGCATCATGATACAGCCGCAGACCACCAGGGCCGCAGTTCCAAATCCAACCTCATCAGCACCCAGCAGGGCGGCAATCACCACATCCCGACCGGTCCGCATCTGACCATCAGCCAGCAGACGGGTTCGACCGCGCAATTGGTTTAATACCAGCGTTTGTTGTGTTTCGGCAAGACCCAGTTCCCAGGGTGCACCGGCATGCTTGATGCTGGTTAATGGCGATGCCCCCGTACCACCGTCATGGCCGGCGACCACAACATGGTCTGCATGGGCCTTGACCACACCGGCAGCAATGGTACCGATACCGATTTCAGAGACCAGCTTGACACTGATTGCGGCATCGGGGTTGGTGTTTTTCAGATCAAATATCAGCTGTGCCAAATCTTCGATCGAATAGATGTCATGATGTGGTGGTGGAGAGATCAAGCTGACACCTGGCGTCGAATGTCGTACCCGGCCAATAATTTTATTGACTTTGTAGCCAGGCAGTTGACCACCTTCACCAGGTTTTGCACCCTGGGCGATTTTGATTTGAATTTCATCAGCATTCACCAGATATTCCGTCGTCACGCCAAATCTGCCGGAAGCCACCTGTTTGATCGCCGAACGCATGGAATCGCCATTGGGCAGGGGTTTGAAACGTGATGCTTCTTCACCGCCTTCACCGGTATTTGATTTTCCGCCAAGACGATTCATGGCAATGGCAATGGTGCTGTGGGCTTCATGGGAAATGGAGCCAAATGACATCGCCCCGGTGGAGAATCTTTTGACAATCTCGTTCGCGGGCTCGACCTCATCCAGTGGGACAGGTTGTGTCGACTTTTTAATGCGGAACATCCCGCGCAGGGTCAGTAGCTCCTCATTCTGGGTATTGATCTGGTTAGAGAATCGTCGAAAGACGGTCTTGTCATTGGCACGTGTGGCGTGTTGTAACAAGGATACCGTTTCAGGAGTCCAGTTGTGCTTTTCCCCACGCAGACGCCAGGCATAGCCACCGCCAGTGTCGAGGTGATGACGATATAACTGGTGGTCACCATAGGCGCGATGGTGACGTTCCATGACTTCACGGGATATTTCGGCAATACCGGCACCATCGATGGGTGCAGCGGTACCGGTAAAATATTTATCAATAAATTCTTTGCCCAGGCCGATCGCCTCAAATATTTGTGAGCCACAATAGGATTGATAGGTCGAGATCCCCATTTTTGACATCACCTTCAACAGCCCTTTATTAATCCCCCTGACATAGCGATTGACGGCTTCCTCTTCATCGATTCCGGTGGGAAGTAAACGCTGGTGATGCATGTCGGCGACGGTCTCAAAAGCCAGATAAGGGTTGATCACTTCAGCACCATAGCCTGCCAGCAAGGCAAAATGATGGACTTCGCGGGCACTGCCGGTTTCCACAACCAGACCGGTTTCCGTGCGCAAACCACTTCGTATCAGATGATGGTGCACTGCAGAGGTCCCAAGCAGGGAGGGAATCGGGGCATGATCACGATCGACATCACGATCAGAGAGAATGATGATGTTGTATTTGCTCCGTACCGCTTGCTCGGCCTGCTCACACAGGGTTTTCAATGCCGGTTCCAGACCGCTCGCCCCATCACTGGCAGGGAATGTCAGACTCAGGGTAATGGTGCGGAAACGATTATTCGTATGATCGGCGATGGCCCGGATTTTCTCCAGATCTTCATTGCAGAGAATGGGTTGCTCTACCTCCAGACGCATCTGTGGTTCACTGGCCTGTAAATTTAGCAGATTGGGTCTGGGGCCGATAATAGAGATCAGACTCATGACCAACTGTTCCCGAATCGGGTCGATCGCCGGATTGGTGACCTGAGCGAATAATTGTTTGAAGTAATGGTTCAGTGGCCTTGGCCGGACCGAGAAAATGGCCAATGGCGTATCATTGCCCATGGATCCAGTTGGTTCCTGGCCGTTTGCGGCCGTCGGTGCCATCAGAAATTTGAGATCTTCCTGGGTATAACCAAAAGCCTGTTGACGCTCCAGCATGGTTTCCGGATCAGGTGGCAGTGCCGCGACTTCTGCAGGCAGGTTCTCGATTCGGATCTGACTGGCTGCCAACCAGCTTTGGTAGGGTCGGGCGTTGGCCAGATCCGATTTCAGTTCCGTGTCATCGATAATACGGCCTTGCTCAAGATCAATAAGAAACATTTTTCCCGGTTGTAAACGCCATTTTTTGACAATACGTTGCTCAGGTATCGGTAACACACCAACCTCGGAAGCCATCACGACCAGATCATCGTCGGTGACGATATAGCGTGCAGGTCGCAAGCCATTTCGATCCAGTGTGGCTCCGATTTGCCTGCCATCGGTAAAGGCAACACCGGCCGGGCCATCCCATGGCTCCATCAGTGCGGCATGATATTCATAAAATGCCCGTCGCTTTTCATCCATCAGCGGATTATCTGCCCAGGCTTCGGGTATCATCAGCATCATGGCGTGGCCGAGAGAATAACCGCCCATTACCAGCAACTCCAAGGCATTGTCAAAACATGCCGAGTCAGATTTTCCCTGTACAATCAGCGGCCAGATATCATCAAGATCATCACCGAGAATTTCTGATGATATCGAGTTTTTGCGGGCTGCCATCCAGTTGATATTACCACGCAGGGTGTTGATTTCGCCGTTGTGGGCAATCATCCGAAATGGATGGGCCAACTCCCAAGCGGGAAAGGTATTGGTGGAAAAACGTTGATGAACCAAAGCCAGGGCAGAGCGGAGTTGCGGATTTTGCAGATCAGTATAGTAGGAGCTGATCTGGTAGGACAAAAACATGCCTTTGTAGACCAGTGTGCGGGTAGATAATGAGGCAATATAGAAATTTGCGACATCTTTAAATGCCATTACACGTATCCGGGTTTCCACCATTTTTCGGATGACGAATAATTTACGCTCGAACTCATCTTGATCGCGTGTATTTGGGCCACGGGCGATAAACAGCTGGCGTATGCAAGGTTCACAGGAAATGACGCTCTTGGGTAGTTTTGCCGCATCACGATCGGTCGGGACTTCACGCCAACCCAATAAAAGCTGATCTTTGTCGAGAATTGTTTTTTCGAGCGCCGCAATACAACGTTGCTGATTTTCTGGTTTCTGTGGCAAGGACACCATGGCGACGCCATATTCTCCAGCCGTGGGTAAATCTATACCCAGATTAGCGCATTCCTGACGCAGAAAATCATCTGGTATCTGGATCAGGATGCCGGCGCCATCACCCGCGGCCGGATCTGCACCCACGGCACCACGATGGGTCAGATGATCAAGGATTTCCAGACCTTGTTGGACAATTGCGTGACTTTTGTGATTTTTGATATGGGCAACGAAACCTACACCACAGGCGTCATGTTCATTACGTGGATCATACAGACCCTGTGCGGGTGGTTGGGTCAGTACAGGTTCTGCTGTTTTCATTAAACTACCTCGTGTGTATGTTTCACATCAATCATTACATTGCCAGATTTATCGTCTGACGACAGGACATGATTGATCACTACGTCCGTTATGTATTGGTCGAACACTGAATACCTAATGTTGCTACTTCGGGTTCTTTGTGATCCGGTATTGGTGCGTGATCAGACAGTTCCTGCAAATCACCGAAAGTTGCAACCAGAATTCTGGCGCGCCCCGTTAACAAGCCTGTTTGAAGA
>CAZTLH010000098.1:0-8822 GCA_964614335.1 uncultured Gammaproteobacteria bacterium | reverse complement strand
GCATTCGGGTGTACTGTCCAGTCATGCTGCCTACCTGGTCCAGTCGGCAACACTGGTCACCTTTGTCGTATCATCCTATCTGGTCGTTCTGCGCTATCCAACACCGATAGCGGTTACCGAAGCCTTGCGCCGTGAATAATCGTAGTTCTGGAGGAGTTGCAGATGATATCACTCGATGAAATGCTCAAATCCATGGTTAAACAGGAGGCGTCAGATTTATATCTGACCACAGGGGCGCCACCTTGTGTCAAAGTCATGGGCAAACTGAAACCCATCAGCAGTGAAATCTTCAATCCCGGTGAAATCGCCACGATTGCAGACCAATTAATGAGTCTGGAACAACGACAAGCCTTCAAGGTATATCCGGAATTAAATCTGGCACTCTCACGGACAGGTGTCGGCCGTTTTCGGGTCAACCTGTTCCGTCAGCGCAATGAAGTTGGCATGGTGGCTCGTCATATCAAGGCTATAATTCCGGATATGGACGCTCTCAATTTACCGACAATCCTGCAATCGGTAATTATGCAGCAGCGTGGTCTGGTGCTGGTCGTTGGTGCAACCGGCTCTGGCAAGTCAACCACCCTCGCGTCTCTGATCGATTACCGTAATCGACACGCTTCTGGGCATATCATCAGCATAGAAGATCCTATCGAATTTATTCATCGACACCATCGTTCCCTGGTCAATCAGCGCGAAGTCGGTGTAGATACAGATAGTTATGCCGATGCTCTGAAAAATACCCTGCGTCAGGCACCTGATGTCATTCTGATTGGTGAGATTCGCGACCGGGAAACCATGCAGCATGCCATCACCTTTGCCGAAACCGGCCACTTGTGCATTTCTACCTTGCATGCCAATAATGCAAATCAGGCCCTCGACCGGATCATCAATTTTTTCCCGCAAAGCCACAAACCTCAATTATTGCTCGATTTATCGCTGAATTTGCGTGCCATCATCTCACAACGTCTGATTCCGACACTGGACCGGCAACGAATCGCCGCCATAGAAATCCTGCTTGATTCACCCCGAACCCGTGATCTGGTTGGCCGCGGAGAAGTCGGGGAACTGAAAAATGTAATGACCAAATCCCGTGCCCTGGGCATGCAGACCTTCGATGACGCTCTACTTGCCCTCCTGCAGCAAGGCAAGATCAGCACCGAAGAGGCACTGCGTCATGCGGACTCGGAAAATAATCTCAAATTACAAATTCAACAAGGAGAGTCAACGTCAGCCACTACAGGTATTACAGAGTTCAGTCTTGTCGATGAGGTTGAACAAACGCCCAGTGAGGAAACAGTGCCGTTGTAACAGTAATCTCCTGCATGTTCATTCGCCGCACCAAAACACGCACCACTTCGAATGGCATAAGCTATTACAGCTATCGCCTGGTTCATGATTGCTGTTATCTGACTTTATCCCAATTAATCTTGTTGACCTTTCTTGCACGATAGGTACGCTTCTTCATAGTAGGAACACCTCCTGTGTTAAGGGTTGTTTTTGAGAATTATATCCCTTATTTTGAGGGTTCCTACTCCTTTTTATCTTGGTGTTACTATAGCTGACCAGGTTTTATGGTGGAGGAATTTGCAGCCGATGTGATGGAGCAGACGGGCTTCCAAGGGCGGATTCCAAATTCATAACCTGTTTCGCTGGTCAGCCAGTAACAGTGCCGACAAGGGTTTGTGATGGTCACGACCCAGTGCCAGTACCTTGACCAACTCTCCCATTTCCGAGCCCAGGGTCAGACGCTTGACCTCATTGCTCAGGGTCAGATAGCGGGCAGTGCCCTGGCCCTGCAGTTGTTGCAGCCGATCCAGGATCCCGGCGCCCAGGAGAAAGCCGGCCTGGGTGCTGTAGCCCAGACAATCGAGACCGGCGGTGGCTGCGGTATCGACCAGACTCGAAAATTCCACATGTACACTGATGTCCTGCAGACCCGGCCACATCAAGGGGTCATCATGTACGCGGTGTCGATAGTAGCATGCCAGGGTGCCGTGATCACGTTGTGGATGGTAGTAGTTGTCAGCATCATAGCCGTAATCGATCAATAGCATCACACCCCGTTGCAGACGTTTCGCCATGTCGGAAATCCAGGTATTCGCACTCAGTCCGGCCTCGGTGACATAACCCTCGGGCAAGGTTCGTGGCTGCAATTTTGTCCTGCACCAGTCCGCCAGTTCGTCATCCTCGGCAATTTCCAGTGCCGTCCAGACAAGATTTTCTTCTGTGTAACGTACTGCGGCGCGAATAAATCCGTTCCCAGTGCGTTGTACGCGCTCGGCAGGCAGGGCATCGAGCAGTTCATTGGCCAGGATCAGTCCACAAATCCCGGACGGAGGTTCTGATAGCCATTCCAGTCGTTCCAGCCATTGTGGTATTTGTTCACGGCAGTGATCCTGCTGCAGTTGACAGAGGGCAGCTGAACGCTCAACGATCAGATATCGTGAGGGTAAACAACCCAGTTCATTCAGTGCCAGGAGCACATTAATGGCAAGCGAACCGTCTCCTGCACCGACTTCCAGGATGACTTCGCCGGGTTGTAAAATATCAGCAGCCTGGTGGGCGATACAGTAAGCAAACAGTTTACCTAACCCCGGCGCTGTGACAAAATGGCCAGAAGAACCAAAAACCTGTGCTGAAGAGGTGTAATATCCCAGTTCAGGTGTATAAAGGGCTTTTTCCATGAAACGGGAAAAAGGGATAACACCACCGGCCTCGCTGATTTCTGCAGCCAGTTGCGTTGTGAGGTTCTGGCAACGCTTTATTTCAGCGACTGTCGGGGCAGGCAGTCCATTACTAGGAGGCTGTCCGAGAACAGGAGTCGTAGCGAGGGAAAGTGGATTTGAGGCTATTTTTTCGATCATTTGAGGTGAATAGTCGTTCTATTTAACGAAAATGAACGGAAAAATGGACCAAAGTCCGCTTTTCCGCAGCAGGCTCTCTGTTCTCGGACAGCCTCCTGTATTGACTGGGTGTGTTCAAGAACAGTGATTCCGGATAATTGAAACAAGTCGCAGGCTAACAGGAGAAACGATGATCGACAAGCCCGATAATGACCAGAATGAGGCTGCGGTAGCCCTCATCACCGGTGGAGCCCGACGGGTCGGCCGGGCCGTGGCGAAACGTCTGCATCAGGCCGGACTGCGTCTGGTCGTGCACTATTACCACTCGGTGGATGACGCCAGGAGTCTGCAACAGGAGCTCAATCATATTCGTCCGGATTCGGTGGTGCTGGTATCGGCTGATTTGAGTCAGACCAAACAGGTCAGGCAGCTGGCGAAAACCGCAGCCATCAGCTTTGGCCGTCTCGATGTCTTATTCAATAATGCCTCCACCTTCTTTCCTACCCCGATTGGTGTGACCACCGAGAGTCAGTGGGAGCAGCTGATGAGTGTAAATCTGCGTGCACCGTTCTTTCTGGCACAGGCCCTGGCTACGACCCTGGCAGAACACCGTGGTTGCATTATCAATATGATCGATATTTATGCCGAGCGTCCACTACAGGAACATCCGGTTTATTGTGCTGCCAAGGCAGGTTTGGCGTCATTAACACACAGTTTGGCACGGGAGCTGGGGCCGAAGGTGCGGGTCAACGGGATCGCGCCAGGTGCCATCGAATGGCCGGAAAATTTTTGTGACGAACTGGCTCGCAGACGAATGATTGCCAGTACGCCATTGAAAAAAACCGGTTCACCACAGGATGTCGCCGAACTGGCCTGGTTTCTGATCCATCGGGCCGGATTTATCAATGGCCAGGTTATGGCCGTCGATGGGGGACGAAGTATTGTCCCCGGTTAACCACGCTGCCGGGCCATAGCTACGGTGTGATTTGGCAATAAATCCTCGATGACACCCTGATTTCGGGTCAAATTTCGCAGCAGATTCTCAAATACCCGCGGATCTTTTGTCTGCAGGATTTCGCCGGCTCTGGGAAAATGCAAATCATAACAGCGGGAAACCCAGAACCGTAAAGCAGCATAACGCAACAGATCAGGCAACAACTCGCACTCTGCAGCGGTTAATGGACGTATGTTGAGATATGCCTCGAGCAGAATCCGGGTTCGTGTCGATCGTAACATCTGTCCGGAGTCGATACACCAATCGTTGATCAGAATAGCCAGATCCAGTAGCAAGGTATCGTAACAGGCGTAATAGAAATCAATAACACCACTGATTTCGGTGCCATTGAACAATACATTATCCAGGAACAGATCACCATGGATGGTGCCTTTTGGCAGTTCGCTGTAATCGATGCCGGACTGATAAGCCAGTTCGTTCTGCAGCAAGGACAGCTGGTCGGCTGGCAATGCCGGCATCAGGGCAGTCGTTCTGGAGCGTAGCCAGTCTGCATTGAAGGTATTCCCCCGTCGTAGCAGGAACCCGCTTCCAGCAAGGTGCATACGACCCAACCAGTCACCAGCTGACTGGCAGTGTCTTTCATCGGCCTGTTCAGTACTGCTGCCCGGCAAACGCTGGACGATGGCAGCCGGTTTTCCAGACAATACGGCAAGATAACTGCCATCTTGACGCAGCATGGGTCGAGGGCATTGTAGCCCCTGGCGATCGAGGTGTTCGGTCAAGGCCAGGCAAAATTTTACATCCTCAGCGGTAATACGTTCGAACAGGGTCAGAACAAATTGACCTGCCGTGGTGTTGAGGAAGAAATTGGAGTTTTCGATACCACTATTAATCCCCTGAAAATTGACCAGCGCGCCAAGTTCATAGGACTTTAGGAATGCCACCAGATCCTGGTGGTGGACTGTAGTATAGACAGACATGTGAGAGATGGTGCCAGCTTACCAGTTCGATAATGTCCAGTGTGGAATAGACAAGGCCCTGGAGAAATCGTCAGAACGTGTTTCCAGACTGCCGTCAGTGTTGAAGTCTGGCAAAATATAGGCTGGCAGACCTTTGGGTTTGATCTTGATATTCCGTATTTGGCCATTGACCCGGTGTTCCTCGATCGTCAGCGAAGAAATCTGATGTGTCGTGACCCGGGTTGTTGGCCGGGTGCTGGAGGTTGTGACCGGTGCTGCCCATATCGGACCGATACCCGCCAGGACCAGGATCAGACATAGTACTTGTTGTTGCAGATTTTTCATGGGTTCCTATTCTCGGACAGCCTCCTAGAGATTGAGTATGGCCTCTTCTTCTGCTGCAGTACGTTCAAATCCACGTAACTCGTAATGGTCAAAGATGGCATCGACAATTTCTTCCGGGTCGTCAAGAACCTTGATTAAATCAAGGTCGTCCGGGTTGATGGTTTGCTCGGTGACCAGGGTTTGACGAAACCAGGCCAGCAAGCCTTTCCAGAATGGACTATGAACCAGAATGATCGATATTTTACGGCTTTTTCCGGTTTGAACCAAGGTTAAAATTTCTGCCATTTCGTCCAGGGTGCCAAAACCGCCGGGCATCACCACGTAGGCTGAGGCATATTTGACAAACATCACCTTGCGTGAAAAAAAGTGTCGAAAACTTAGACTGATATCCTGGTAGGGGTTGGTATGCTGTTCGTGGGGTAGCTGGATATTGAGGCCTATACTGGGCGATTTGCCGGCAAAGGCACCCTTGTTTGCGGCTTCCATGAGACCCGGGCCGCCACCACTAACCACCGCGAAACCGGCATCGGACAGACAACGGGCTATTTTTTCGGTCAGAAGATAATAGGGGTGACCCGGTGGAATACGGGCCGAACCGAAGATAGTGACCGAAGGGTGAATAAGAGCCAGTTTTTCAAAGCCCTCAACGAATTCTGCCATAATCTGGAATATCTTCCAGGACTCTTGTGAAAGATACGTCGAAGAAGTGGCATAGGGGTCGTGTGGCTTGGGTGGGAAATTTGTAAAAACCATAAAGCCTCCTGGCATTGGCAGTGCTGACTGTCAGCACAAAATCCGATGGTGCACTGAAAGTCTATACGATCGGCTGCACAATTGATATCTGCAAGTTGACGGGGCCTATTGGGCCGCGTAGCGATTTGCTCTGTATTCATCTAATCCAGTATTAGGCGGCCGGGTTAGCGGCAAACCAACAGTCAGTGAAAGCGTCATTTTAACCAAAATGGGCTAATGGCTAAAACGCTCCAAAGCTGTCAACAAATTTCTGGACTCATAAACAAACACAAAATTCTTTTCAGACGTACCGCTGATGCTGACCCGGTATGAATATATAGAGTATCCTGTGGGCTGGGCAAGGCATTTTTTTATTTGTTATTAGTTTATTATGATATAGTTTGCACGATTCGGATGCATTATGTTGGTCGATAATCAATAACAGCATCAGGAGTTGATTTGCGAGTTAATCTGTATAAGATATTTCCGTTTCTGGTCTGGATGAAAGAGCTCAACGCTGACTGTTTCAAGGTTGATTTCTCTGCCGGGCTGACCGGGGCGATTGTCGTTTTGCCACAGGGTGTGGCGTTTGCCACCATCGCCGGTATGCCACCCGAATATGGTCTTTATGCCGGTGTGGTTCCGGCCATTATTGCCGCTCTGTTCGGATCCTCCAGGGTCCTGGTTTCTGGCCCGACCACAGCGGCCTCGGTGGTGCTGTTTTCGGTTTTGAGTGCTCATCACCAGCCGGGCACGATGGATTATGTGCAGTTGGCCCTGACCCTGACCTTCATGGTCGGTGTTATCGAACTGGTGATGGGTCTGGCCCGGTTGGGTGCACTGGTCAATTTCATTTCTCATTCGGTGATTGTCGGTTTTACTGCGGGTGCCGCGATCATTATTTTCAGTAAACAATTGAAGAACTTCTTTGGTGTTGACATCCCCCGGGGTGGGCATCTGCTGGATACATTGGGTTACTTTTTTCACCAACTATCACAGATTAACCCGTATATCACCGCAGTGGGTCTGGCGACATTACTCAGTGGCATCCTGTTCAAAAAATATCTTCCAAAATGGCCTTATATGATCCTGTCCATGGTCTTTGGCAGCTTGCTGGCGTTGTTGCTGGACTACGTCATGGGTCCTGAAACAACAGGGATCAAGACTGTGGGTGCTTTGCCTGCCAGTTTGCCGCCACTTTCATCACCGGAGTTTTCATTATCGACGATCAAGGAAATGGCACCCGCAGCGCTGGCGGTCACGCTCTTTGCCTTGACCGAAGCATTGTCGATTGGCCGTGCCCTGGGTGCCAGAACCGGGACCAGGGTCGATGGCAGCCAGGAATTTATCGGTCAGGGTCTTTCCAATATTGTAGGCAGTTTCTTTTCTGCCTATGTGGCAACCGGCTCATTCAATCGCAGCGCCCTGAATTTTCAGGCCGGTGCGATCACACCGATGGCAGCAATTTTCGCTGGTGGTTTTCTGGCGGTCATTATTTTACTGGTTGCACCGCTGGCCAGTTATTTGCCGAATGCGGCCATGGGGGGGATATTATTCATGGTGGCCTGGGGTTTGATTGATTTTAAGGAAATCAAGCATATTTTCAGGGCCGGCAAACGGGAGACTTCGATATTTGGTGTGACCTTTCTGGGGGCATTGTTCCTGGATCTGGAATTTTCGATTTTGGCCGGTATATTATTGTCACTGATCATCTATCTGATACAGGTGGCCAATCCCAGAATCGTTGTCAGAACACCCGATCCGCGTCTTCCTGGCCGACGCTTTGTTACTGATCCATCATTACCCGAGTGCCCGCAGGTCAAATTTGTTCGAATCGACGGTTCGCTATTTTTCGGCAGTATTTCTCATGTTCAGGATGTGTTCGATGATTTACACAGCAACAGCTGGCGACAGAAGCATCTGGCAGTGGTGTGTGAGGGTATTAATTTTGCTGATTATGCCGGGACTGAATTATTGGCCCATGAAGCGATTAAACGTGAGGCGGAAGGTGGCGCTGTGTACCTCATTCATGTTAAGGAGGGCCTTTGGAATCCGCTGGATCGAACCGGAGCGCTGGACACCATATCAGCCAATCATGTTTTTCAGTCAAAGAAGGCCGCGTTACACGGGATTTATCAGAAGCTGAACAAGGACATTTGTCGTCGTTGTGACAAACGGATATTTCTGGAATGCCAGAAAATCACTACCGGGCTGCCAAACGATGTCTGAGTCAGATGGACAGGTATCACATCTGACTATTTGGTGGTATATGATGTAGCTCCCGTAAAAATTCGGCTACAACCCGTAGTTCATACTAATTCCTGGAGAAATCGATGTTTCTGAGTAAAGGGTTTCGGCCTTTTTTTCTATTGGCACTGGCCTGGTCATTATTGGCCCTGCTGCTGTGGATAATGTTTTTGAGTGGAAATTTGCAGGCCGGGCGCTTGCAGATTTCCTCGGTATTGTGGCATGGTAGAGCCATGATCTTTGCCTATGGGGCCGCGGTGGTCTGTGGATTTCTGTTGACCGCTGCCAGCAACTGGAGTGGTCGTCCGACCTTGCAGGGTGGGCCCTTGTTGCTGATTGCAGTCGCCTGGTTACTGGCGCGTATTGGCCCCTGGACTGGAACCTCGGCTGGATGGTTACTGGCCATCATCGGCGATGCCGTATTCTGGGGCGGGTTTGTTCTCGGCTTGTCGAAACCACTGCTGGCTACCAAAGATGCAAAAAATTTCTGGACCTTTGTTCCAAAACTGGTGGTGTTTGGGGTGTCAGCCATGATCTTTGATCTTGGCGTATTGAACCCGGCTATTGCCTCCTGGCAACCGACTCTGCTGTTGGCCGGTTTATTGATGATGGTTGCGATCATCATCGCCATGGGGATTCGTATTATTCCCCTTTTTATTGCCGGGGCCTTGAAGAAAAAATCAACACCACGTCAATTCGGGGCGGAGGAGATAACCGATCTGATCGCCATGAGCGGGTTCG
>CAZTLH010000097.1:0-8872 GCA_964614335.1 uncultured Gammaproteobacteria bacterium | reverse complement strand
CTGCATGGCCGCTATACCTGCACCGCGCGTAAACCCCATTGCGAGGAATGCATTGTTGCCGAACAATGCCGGTACCCACATAAGCATGGATCATCGATATGACAAAACCTGCATCCGTAAAACAACGCCAGGCCATTCGCCACGTATTTTTCCAGAGCTGGAAGAAACACTGTCAGGGGGCATTGCTCGAAGGCATTGAACGCGTGGTCGTTGATGTCATTCTATTACATCCGGAATACCAATCGCTGCTGGCACAGGACGAGACCGAACTGGATATTGAATCCACGCTGCAGGGACAAGCCAACCCATTCCTGCATATGGGCATGCACATCACATTACTGGAACAATTGCAGATCGACCGACCCGCCGGTGTGCGGGCCATTTATCAGCAGCTCAGCACCGGCAATACGGACGATCACCAGACCCAGCATCGAATGCTGGAATGCCTGGGTCAGTGGCTGTACAGCGCCCAGACGGGGCAGGCACCGCCATCACCGGACAGCTATCTGGAGTGCTTGCGCAAACTTCGCTGAGCTCCTTAACGACGATCAGGCGTCCAGCGCCCCGCCACAACTGCTGCCGGCACCGGCTGTACAGCCATAACAGTGTTCACCGATGGCGATAGCAGCCTTGCTGAACTCTTCCGGTTTGATCAACCACAAGGGCCGACCGGAAGCAAAACCCGCCTCGATCGCAAGCATTTGATTAAAATCACAGTCATAGACCTGACCCAGCCAGTCGACACTGAGCAAATGACGGCACATCAGTCCGTCCACGGTCTGGGGATTAAAGTTATCGTAGAGTAACTGCTGATAGCTCTCCAGCTGACCGGTTCGCTCCAGCATATGGGCAAAACGATTGATGGGCAGATTGGCCAGCGCCAACAAATGGTGAAACCGGATACCAAATGCATCTCCCAGCCGCACTTTATAGTCCTGCTCCAGTTTGGCCTGATCACCCGGCAACGACGCACCGACCGGGTTATACACCAGATCCAGCGGTAAATCATCATCGACACCATAGCCGGCTGCATTCAGCTTTTGCAGGGCCTGGATACTTTTATCAAAGACTCCGCGACCCCGCTGGGCATCGACATTTTCCCGGGTATAACACGGCAATGATGCTACCAGTATAACCTTGCGCTCGGCATACCAGTCGATCAGATCTTCATAACCGGATTCCAAGAGGATGGTCAGATTACAACGACTCATTACCGAGATCTCCAGCGCCAGCAAGCCCTCGACAAAAGCTCTGAAATCTGGATTCATTTCCGGTGCACCGCCGGTTAAATCGACGGTCTTGACCTTGTTCTCAGCACACCATAGCAGAATCTTCTGCATGGTCTCCCAGGTCATGATCTCCGTTCGTTTCGGACCGGCATCCACATGACAGTGTTCACAGGCCTGGTTACAAAGACGACCCAGATTGATTTGCAGCGTCTGCAAGGATGCACGATACAACCCGGGTAACCCCATACGCTTCAGGGATGATCCAAATTCGGGTACTGCCGGTTGTCGGGATGTCTGTTCAGACAGCGCCATAGAGTTACTCCAGTGTCAGGGTCAACATTTCTCGGCGATGTAACTCGCCGTAATCTTCTTGGAACAAAGAATAACCCAAATTCAGTTCCAGGTATCGATAATCTGGATCAATCTACGAATTTGGCAAATATTTCTTGCGTATAAAATGGTCGATCGAAATCTTGCCAGGCCCAAACATCAACGGCACCAGCAACAACATGCCCCAGGTCTGGTGCCAGGTCACACCTACAGCATTCAGATCCGGATAGGAAATGACGGCAATAATATTAAAAACAAACAACACCCCGGCGGCAAACCGGCCACCCAGACCAAATGCCAGCAAAACCGGCATCCCCAATTCCACACCGGTTCCCATATAAGCTGCCACCTGTGGCGATATTACCGGGACTGCATATTCGTACTGAAACAACATCAGGGTAGAATCCCAGGTCTGGATCTTGGTCAAACCGGATTTCCAGAACACATCTGCAACCCACAAACGAACCGCAAGTATCGCCAGTGGTGACATCCAGTCCAGCAAACGAATCACTGGCCCGACAACCCTGGTAATCTTGTCAGCTAAGCCCATAATCCTCTCCTTCAGCTTTCTGTAAGCATGTACAGGACTCGACTCAATTGATGGAGCCGGTATCCGGTGCTTTTAGGGTAAATCCACAAACCACGGTTTCATCAAACCACAGTGGCAGCCATTGTTCCAGAACAAAATCTGGATTTTCTGCCAGTACAGTCTCCATTGCGGCCACGAGAGTAAAACCCCTTTGACAACATTGCAGCAATTTCCAGCTTGCCACGGACAAATACTGCATGGTGATATCCAGTTCTTTACGGTAAATCAACAGATAACGAATTGCATCGTCAATTTCAGGCACCGCTGGTTCGATTTCCTGTGTTAGGGCAAACTGTCTGATCTCCAACACCGGTGCGTCGACCTGCAATAACTGCAAGGCCGGTGAGATCTGAAATATCAGACGCTGTTGCGCCAGGTCATCGATGCTGGCGAGCGCCTGCCGGTCGATCGCATCGGCATCCCGGGCATGAAACACCTGGTGCCAGGCCCACTCCATGCGTGCTACAGCAGGTAAATACGGTAACTGCCCGGCAGCCTCAAAATCATCCAGAAACCCCGGCAGATGACAACCCAGCTCATGCAGGTTGCCGGATTTGCTGGGGTATTTTCGAAGATAACAACGTGCAGTATGGGCAAAAAACTCTTCACCAACCAGCTGCTCAACCAACGGATAGATCGCAGCCAGTGCCTGGCGCAGACTTACAGCAATATTATTGTGATAAACATTCAGACGCCGCCCACCACTGATACCGGCAATACCCGGCTTCACCCTGCGTGCAATACCCGTTTCAGTATCACTGGCCAGCACCGTGACGTGGTGAGAAAACTCGCGTTGTAAATCATGCAGCATGATTTTCAACTACAATATGCTGACAAAACAGGGGCTGCCGCTGATCCAGATAGCCTTGAGCGTGTCTTGCTTCATCCAGCAAGACAGACAATTCCGGGATATCTGCATCCCATTCCATCAGGGTTGGCACCGCACCGAGACGTTGCAACGACTGTTGATACAGGCCCCAGACCGGTTCAATCACCAGGTCATTGTGGGTATCGATCAAGATAACCCTGTTATCGTCGAGCAGCTTGCGGGTATGCCCTGCCAGATGAATTTCCCGAACCCGGGAAACGGGTATGGTATCGATGAACAACTGCGGATCGAAACCATGATTTTGGGCATTTACATAGACATTGTTAACATCAAACAAGATATGACAATCAGCACGTTCCGCCAAAGCGCTGACAAACTCCCATTCGGGGATGGTTGAAAATTCGAATTCGAGATAGGTAGAGGCATTTTCTAGCAAAATCTGCCGACCCAGATAATCCTGTGTCTGCACCACCTTTTGCACCAGGTGATCCAGACATTCCTCGGTATAAGGCAGTGGCAGCAGGTCATTGTAATAACTGCCATCAACCGAGCCCCAGGAAACATGTTCAGAAACCAGCCCTGGCTGGTAACGATCGATTAATTTTTTCAGCTTTTCAAGATGCCCCGGATTCAAGGCATCTGCTGAACCAAGAGACAACCCGACACCATGCAGGCTCAGGGGGTAATCATTACGTATGCGGGTCAAATAATGATGCGGTGCTCCGCCATCACCAAAATAGTTTTCACTATGAACTTCAAACCAGCCAATCTTTGGCTGTTGCTCAAGCACATCCCGATAATGTGGCGCCCGCAAACCGATCCCGGCATTTGCCGGGATCTTTTCGCTACAGGAATACCTGTCTAACACGGTTTTTGACCGCTATCAGGCCTTGCTTGATTTTGGACTGCCGCCATTGAGCTTGGCGCACAAACCGGTTGGCACATAGATCCAGGCATCCTTGGCGCCATCGACGGTCGAAGTACCGGCACAGGATGTGGAAGCTGTGGCACAGTCATTCTTGCCGGCTACCGACACACCAAAACATTTTTCCATTCCAGGCTTGGCGGCCAATGCAGGCACGCTGGCTGTCATGGCACCGATGGCAATTGCACTGCTGATGGCTGAGCTGATCAATAAGGTTGATTTTTTCATCATGTAATCTCCAGTAAATTTAAATAAAGTGGTGTGGAGCACATGGTCATCCCCTTCACCCCATTCTGCCGACCGGCGAAAACCCTGTTGTTCATAACGGTCTTGCTCAAATAGGACTGCCTGTTTACTAAAAAGTTCACCACAGCCATGGGTTATTAACATAAAAACGAGGAAGCACTGGGATCACTGTCTTTGTCTCACCGCTTCAAACAAACAGATACCGGTTGCGACAGATACATTCAAACTACTGACCTCCCCCTGCATCGGGATCGAAACCATATAGTCACAGGACCTTTGCGTTAATGCTCGCAGACCACTCCCCTCAGCACCCAATACCAACACCAGTGGGCCTGTTAGTTCGGCGCTGTAGAGCGTTTGTTCGGCCTCGTCATCGAGACCGACAATCCAGAAACCCGCCTCCTTCAACACTTCCAGGGAGCGGAACAAATTGGTCACACGATAAAGCGGAATCGTTTCCGCGGCACCGGCCGCAACTTTACGTACGACCGGTGTCAGCTGACAGGCATTGTCACGTGGAAAGATGACCCCAGCCACACCGGCACCTTCGGCCGTACGAATACAGGCACCCAGATTATGCGGATCCTGAATCCCGTCCAGTGCCAGATAAATGCCGCTTGCTTTGGCACCTTCACTGGCGCGCTCAAGCAAATCCGCTTTCAGGTCCTGTTCGGTTTCCGCTTTCGGACTCTTGCGCTCGGCCACTACCCCCTGATGCAACACCCCAGCGGCAAGTTTATCCAGCGCCTCTGTGGTGGTCCGGTCCACCGGGATATCCAGACCATCGGCCAACTGAATCAAGGCCCGCAGACGATGGCTGGCATCCTGCTGAATATACAGACAAATTACATCCTGTGGTCTCGATTGCAATAAATGCCGTACCGGATGGACACCGGTCACTGCCTGCACTGCAGACTGTCTTTGCTGCTTTTTTTTATTTTTTCGCACGTCGTTTCTGCCTTTTCCTGCCTTTTGAAGATTTCCCGGATACCAGACTGAAGTCAATTTTAGCATCTTCCAGACCGGCTCTCACCAGACGTACGCGCACCGCGTCCCCGACCGTAAAACGCTGACCACCATGCTCACCGCTGAGACAATGGGCCAACGGGTCGAAATGAAAATAATCATTACCGAGTTCAGTGATATGCACCAGCCCCTCGACAAACAGGGTCTTGAGTTCCACAAACACACCAAAACTGGTCACCGTGGTGATGGTAGCATCAAATTGCTCACCGATACGATCCTGCATAAATTCGACCTTTAGCCACTGGATCACTTCTCGACTGGCTTCCTCCGCGCGTCGCTCGGTAGTGGAACAATGAACTGCCAACTCATGCATCGCCTGCAGTTGCGGCGGGTCAACCGGCACACTTTGCTGCGCCAGGATTTGTTTGATGACACGATGCAACACCAGATCAGGATAGCGCCGGATCGGAGAAGTGAAGTGCGCATAGCCTTCATACATCAGGGCAAAGTGCCCGTTATTGATTTCGCTATAGACGGCACGACTCATGCTCCGCAACAGCATGGTTTGAACGAGCCTTCTTCTTGCCGGTTCTGCCGGCAACTGATCGATAACACGCTGATAGTCTTGACCCTGTGGTTGATCACCACCACCAAGCTGATAGCCGAACTGCCCCAGAAACGCACGCAAATCGGTTAAACGCTCGCGTTCCGGTGCCGGGTGTACCCGATACATCCCGCAAGCCTTATGACTGGCAACAAAGTGGGCGGCACAAACATTGGCTGCCAGCATACATTCCTCAATAATGCGATGGGCATCATTGCGCACGGAAGCTTCAATCCGCTCAATCTTGCGCTCATCGTTATAGAATATCCGGGTCTCCGGCAAGTCGAGATCAACGGCACCACGCCGCTGCCGGGCTTTGAGCAGGGCCTGAAACAAACATTCCAGCCGTTGCAGATCGGGCAATAATCCGTTCGCCTTGCCCAGCATCTGTAGATCATTATGCTCGAGTGCAGACGCCACCTGGGTGTAGGTCAAGCGCGCCTTGGAGCGCAGTACGGCGGCGTAAAACTGTGAAGATTTGATCGCACCCCGGGGTCCAATCTGCATTTCGCAACACATACACAGTCGATCCTGCTCCGGGTTGAGTGAACAGATGCCATTCGACAGCGCTTCCGGCAACATCGGAATCACCCGATTGGGAAAATAAATCGAGTTCCCGCGTTCCTGTGCCTGGTCATCCAAAGCCGAGCCGGGTCGAACATACGCCGCCACATCGGCAATAGCGACCCACAAGGTCCATCCCTTGCCACGGCTTTCACAGCACACGGCATCATCAAAATCCCGGGCATCCGCACCATCGATGGTAACAAAAGCCCGCTGCCGCAAATCCCGACGCTTGCCAAGATCCCGACGACGCACTTGCTGCGGCACTCTGGATGCTTCCGCCAGTACCGGCTCTGGCCAGCGATGGGGCAAATCATGTTTTCGGATCGCCACCTCGATTTCCATACCCGGTGCCATATGGCGGCCCAGAATTTCAACGATACAACCACCGATACGACGGTGTTCCAGTGGATGCCGGGTCACCTCGATGACCACCACCTGGCCTTCTTCGGCACCGCTGGTGATGTCTTCCAAAACCTCAATATCACGCGAATAGCGTGGATCTTCCGGTGCCACGTATTGACTGTGATGGCTGTGATACAAACGACCCACAATTTTTCGGATCACGGCAACACCATGGTCCTCGGCAACCCGTTCAACGACGGTCGCCACACCCCGGCCTCTACGATCGGTCCCTATCCGTTTGACCAGAACCTTGTCGTCATGCAATACCCGGCGCATTTCCCTGGCCGGCAACAACAGATCATCACCCCCGGCTTCCAGTTTCACAAAACCAAAGCCATCCGCATGACCGATGACACATCCGGTCAGCATATCGGCCTTTTCAGGTAAGACGAAACGACCGGAACGATTCATCATCAAGCGACCCTGTTTTTGCAAATGCCGCAACTGTCGCTGCAATTGCTCCAGGTCTTTTTTGCCAGCCACACCCAGCAAGGCCTCGAGTTCTTCCGGCAGCAGCGGTTTGCCGGCCCGAATCAAGGCGTCCAGAACAAATCGCTCCGCTTCACTGAGCACAACGCTGGTTGTTTTAACTATCGGCTTGTCTGCCTTTGTTTTTTTCTGTTTTCTCATTGACATCCTATCTTCAGATCTGTAAATTTGCGCATCCTGTGGTGGCCACTATAAGCAGCCACAATGCAAATGCCGAGGTGGCGGAATTGGTAGACGCGCTAGCTTCAGGTGCTAGTGGGGGTAACCCCGTGGAGGTTCAAGTCCTCTTCTCGGCACCATCGTTTTTTCGATCGTAACCTCCTAATTATACAGCAATCACCTCCCCCGGAAAACCACCGAGGAGAGGGAAAACGCCCGTTTGTTACACCAACTGTTACACACAGCCTGGATAGCAGCCGAACCAAACGGTGCGCATCATGACATCACCCGGCTATTTGGTCCAGCGATCCGGGATCTGATACTTCCACCGCCGGATCCCCCGTCATATCCCCTCACGCCACAAGACCGGCCTAGTGATGTTCTCACTGCGAACCCGCGATCCCGGGGAAGCAATCCGCCTGGCCAGGCGCTAACAAATGTCATCTATTTATGGATTGGAAAATACTCGACGTGCCTTCGCCGCGACAGAATCCAAAATATACCCGTTGCCACATCACTCCATGGCTGCCTGCCAGCTGGACCGCTCAGAACCGCACAACTCTGAGGGCGGTATTGTAACTTTTGTACTCATGCTCTCATTGCCGAGCTACCGCCACGTTGCTGCCACGCAAGACGTACTTCTGGATCTTCCCGGTGGCCGTCTTCGGGAGAGCGGTGATGAAGGTAACGGCCCGCGGAACCTTGAAATGGGCCATACTTTCCCTGAGGAACTGTATCAGCTCTTCTTCCGTGGCCTGGATACCTGGGCGCAACACCACGAATGCGTGCGGCGTTTCGCCCCACTTCTCGTGTGGCATACCGACGACCGCCACCTCTTGCACAGCCTCGTGTCGCAATAGCTCACCCTCCACCTCCACGGAAGATATGTTCTCGCCGCCACTGATGATGACATCCTTGATACGGTCGCGGATCTCGATGTAGCCATCAGGGTGGACGGCGGCTGCATCGCCAGTGTGGTACCAACCGCCGGCCAATGCCTCCTCCGTGGCCGCCGGGTCATTGTAGTAGCCTTTCATGATGACATTGCCGCGTGCGATGATCTCCCCCTGGGTGACGCCGTCCCAGGGCACCTGCGTACCCCCCTCGTCAACCACCCGGACATCACCGGAGGTCATTGTCTCAATCCCCTGGCGTGCCTTGACTTCCGCGCGATCGGTCAACGACAGCCTGGTGTGTTCCGGGCGTGGCTCGCAAATGGTGATGAATGGCGCCGCCTCGGTCATCCCATAGATATGAACGAGCTCCCAGCCAAACTCATCTTCGATTCTCTCTATGGTGGCTGCTGCGGGTGGTGCCCCCGCGGTGAGCACCCGCAGGCCACGCGGCACCTCACCGCGCATCTCGGGTGGCGCATGGGCGATGCTGATGAGTACGGTGGGAGCGGCGCAGAACAGGGTGATGTCCTCATCGCGCAGGAGGCGAACGATCTCTGCGGGATCCACCGTGGGCAGTCAGACGTGGGTGCCGCCGCAGGCGGTCATGGTCCAGACGAATCCCCAGCCCTCCACGTCAAACA
>CAZTLH010000096.1:0-8886 GCA_964614335.1 uncultured Gammaproteobacteria bacterium | reverse complement strand
TGGAGAAAAGAAAAAGGAATAAATTGTGGCGAGTATTGAAAAAGAATCATGTCAAACCCGGCAAAGGCGGTGCTTTCGTGCAACTGGAGATGAAATCGATTGATGGTGGCACAAAGTTGAATGAACGTTTCCGTTCTGAAGACAAGATAGAAAAGGCGCATGTCGAGACCCGTGGCATGCAGTACCTGTATCAGGATGGCGAAAATCTGGTATTTATGGACAATGAAACCTATGAGCAATTGTCGATCGCCGAAGACGATCTGGGTGATCAGGTCGGTTATCTGTTGCCCAATACCGATGTCCAGATCAATCTGCACAATGAACTGCCGATCGGCCTCGATCTGCCAGCCAATGTGATCCTGACGGTCACCGAGACCGAAGGTGTGGTCAAGGGGCAAACCGCCTCCGGTTCCGGCAAACCGGCCACGCTGGAAACCGGCATCCGCTGCTCAATACCGACTTTCGTCAATACCGGTGACAAAATCAAGGTCAATACCGACAGCGGTGATTATGTGGAACGTGCAGATTAGATCCCGCCGCCTGAAGTACGCTGTCTAAAATCCGCCAGCAAAAGCCAACAAGACAACAAGACAACCAGGAGCCTGTCCGAGAATAGGGACAGTAACGAGTGAAAGCGGATTTAAGGCGAATGGTGGTGGTATGTAACGAGAATCAGAGGGGTGCTGGCCAGAGTCTGTTTTTTTGCAGCAGGCCCCTATTCCGGGACAGGCACCTGGCGCAAGGCCTGTAAACCCTCACGGGCCAGTTGCCATTCCTCACTGGCCATCGTTTCTGCCGGATCAATCGAGGTCTGCGCCTGCATGGCTTGCCAACGTCGTGCCAACTGCTCGTTATGGGGCAAATCCCTGGTATCGGCCGATTCGAGGATTTGATCCACTTCATCGGCCTGATTACAAAAAAGCGCCACGTCACAGCCGGCTGACAAAGCTCGACGCACGCGCTGTTCGCCACTACCCAGGATTGCGGCACCTGCCATGGCCAGGTCATCGCTGAATAACAGACCATCGAATTCCAGCTGTTGTCGGACCACAGACTGCAGCCAGAACGATGAATAGGTGGGCAGGGCGCTGTCAATGTCCGGATACAGGACGTGTGCAGTCATCATTCCCTCCAGCAGGTGGGCCTTCAGGAGATGACAGTAGGGTACAAAGTCGGTTATTTCGAGCGTTGCCAGCTTGCGTGTATCCAGCGGTTGGCAGTGGTGGCTGTCTGCGCTGACACCACCGTGACCGGGAAAATGTTTGCCGGTGCAGGCCATACCGGCACTGTGCATGCCACGACACAGTGATTCCGCCAGTTCCGCCGCGATATGAGGATCCTGATGTAACGCCCGATCACCGATCACAGTGTTTGGCACCAACGCCAGATCAAGCACCGGTGCGAAACTGAAATCAATGCCGGCAGCACGCAATTCCGCCGCCATAACCCAACCCAGATTGAAGGCCTGTTGCAATGCTTGCTGTGGAGTCTGATCGTAACACCGGCCCAGGGTCGCTACCGCCGGCAGCTGGGTAAATGATTCATGAAATCGTTGTACCCTGCCCCCTTCCTGATCCACTGCGATCAATAATTGTGGGCTACGCAGATCATGAATCTGTGTGGTCAAAGTCTGCAACTGGGCAAAATTCTGAAAATTTCTGGCAAAAAGAATCACCCCGCCTACGGCAGGATGGAACAGGCGGCGTTTGTCGTCATCTGTCAGTTCGAGACCTTGAATATCGATCAGCAGCGGTCCGCGGGGTAGTTCAGTCATGGTCAAGACTCCTGACATCAAAGTGATTGGCTGCTAGCTGCTCGAATAGACCCTGACAGGCGATGAGCAGGCGGTCATACATATTGTCGTAAGCCTGCTGAGTGCCGTGATACGGGTCCGGAATCAGGCATTCTGCCTGGCGAACTCATTACTGACCCGCTCGAGATCCTCAGCGGTATCAATGCCAGGCGGTGGTGCCTCCAGAGCATCCGGGACGATGATCCGGGCACCGTGCCAGAGCACCCGTAATTGTTCCAGCTTTTCTTCCTTTTCCAGCGGACAGACCGGCCACCCGGTAAAGGTTTTGACAAAATCTGCTCGATAGGCATAAAGACCCAGATGACGACGCAATTGGCTGTAGTCTAGCTGCCCGTCACGTGAATGCGGGATCACCGAACGACTGAAATACAACGCATGGTCACTGGCATCACGCACGACTTTAACCACAGACGTATCATCAATCTGATTTACTGAAGTCAAAGGCGTACACAAGCTCGCCATCTGTGCCGTAGAGTTGTACAAACAACTGGCCAGTTGTTCGATAACACCGGCAGGGACCTGTGGTTCATCACCCTGTAAATTAACAATCAGTGTATCGTCATCGAGACCCAGTTTTTCGATGACTTCCGCGATCCGGTCAGTTCCGGACTGGTGCGCCGGGTCGGTCATACAGACTTCCGCCCGGGTAGTGTGGACCGAAGAGTAGATCAGACGATCATCGGTTGCCACAATAACGCGTTGCGCCCTGCTTGCCAGTGCGACTTCAATTACGCGCACAATCAAGGGCTTGCCGGCCACATTTCGAAGAGGTTTTCCGGGCAGCCGGGTAGAGGCATAACGGGCAGGAATAATGATGGTATAGTCGGGGCTGGTCATCGTGCGTCCCTGATTAGTCTGCGGGGATGAAGTGGGTTTTTTCGACAATACGATCCACAAGACTTTCATCCAGGACCGCCGATACCCGTAAATAATAGACATTGTCGGCAGCAAAAACACAACATTTCACGGCATCTTTTTCTGTCATGATGACTGGATATTCGTCATTAAACTCAATATCCTTTGCTGTATATCGATGGTGATCTCTAAAGATGTGAGGATAAAGGATGACGCCATGCACCGACAACTGTGAAAAAAACCGCTGCGGATGGCCGATACCGGCCACGGCATGGACGATCATCCCGGACAGTTGTTCCCAGTCAAAGGATGGGGTGTTATCAACCACACGATAGATTCCGGCCGGCTGTAATGTCATCGATACCTCATCAGCTCGCCCCTTTGCACCATGACAGACCCGAAAATCCAGTGTCGGCCAGCGGGTCACCGGCTCACGCAGTGGACCGGCAGGCAGACAACGGCCATTTCCAAATCGACGCTGACCATCCACAACACCGACCTCTACCGTGGCTTTCAGTGCCAGATGCTGTAAACCGTCATCGGAGATAATGATATTGCAATCTGTTTTCGCCAGCAGTCTTTCGATATCCTGTTTGCGATCAGGACCCACAGCGACCGGCACATGTGTCCGCTGGTAGGCCATTATCGCTTCATCACCAACCAGCGTGGGCGTACTTTTGGGTGTAACCTGACGCGGCCAGTGAGGGCTGTTACCTCCATAACCACGCATAATAATCGCTGGCCGAAATCCTCTGGCCTGCAATTGGGCTGTCAGCCACAACACCAGTGGGGTCTTGCCGGTACCACCCACCGTCAGGTTACCAACCACGATCACCGGGACCGGTGCCGTAAATCGAAAATATGGGAAATGTTCATAATACCGTTGACGCAATAGCATAACCAGACGATAGAGACCGCACAGCGGCAACAGCAGTGTGGACACCACCCCCCTGCTCAGCCAGCTTCGTTCGATCAGTGTGCGAATCTTCTTCATTGCTGTTCAGATCCGATTTGCTGATCCTGGCGATGATAAAGTTGGGCATAGAGGCCGTTTTTGGCCAACAGCCCGGTATGGGTTCCGCGTTCCACAATCAGGCCCTGATCCAGTACCAGAATCTCGTCGGCATGTTCGATTGTGGACAGACGATGCGCTACGATCAGCGTGGTGCGATCTTTGGACAGATTGCGAATGGCTTGCTGTACCCAATGTTCAGACTCACTATCCAGTGATGAGGTCGCTTCGTCCAGCACCAGTAATGGCGCATTCTTGTACAGGGCGCGGGCAATGGTAATACGCTGACGCTGACCACCGGATAACAACACACCATGCTCACCAACCCGGGTATCGAGGCCCAACTCGAGTTTATCAGCAAATTCATCCACCCGTGCCGCGTGAGCGACGACCTTCAATTTTTCTGGATCAACTGCATCCGGGCTACCATAGACAATATTGCCACTGATGGTGTCGTCAAACATGACCGTTTCCTGGGTCACCAGCGCCACCTGATAGCGCCAGTCCTTGAGTGGAATGTCCTGAATATTGATACTATCCGACTCAATACTGCCATCGGAGACAGCATAAAAACGCATGAAAAGTGATGCCAGCGTGGACTTTCCACTGCCGGAGGGCCCGACCAGTGCTACCGTGCTGCCAGCAGCAACCGAGAAACTTACCCCCTTGAGGATTTCTACCTCATCCTCACCGTAACAAAAATGCAGATCCCTGACCTCCAGCGCACCACTGATATGATCCACCGGCGACGAACCCTGCTGTTTTTCTTCCGGCTCGTCAATCAAGGCAAACAAACTGTCGGCAGCGGCCACCGCAGCCTGGATGATTTCATTGATTTTTGCCAGCCGCCGTACCGGAGCCAACATCATCAGCATGGCTCCCAGATAAGAAACAAACTCACCGGCAGTAATCTGACCACTCACGGCTTGCCGGCTGGCGATGGCGATGATAATGACGATTGCCAGACCGGCCAGCATACCGGCCACCGGCACACTGGCAGCAGTGATGGCGGATCGCTTCATCGCCTGGTGACGATTGTGATTATTGACCTTGCGAAAGTTTTCATCCTCAAATGCCTGGCTGCCATAACTTTTTACAATCCGGTGGCCCTGGATGGCTTCTTTGGCGACATGGGCTATGGTTCCGATGGAATCCTGGATACGCAGACTGATCAGACGAAAACGTTTGCTGGCAAAGCGCACCAGAAAGGTGATGACAGGCAACAGAATGCCGAATACCAGGGTTAACTTCCAGTTCAGGGCCACCAGCCAGCCAAACAGGGCCATGGAGGCCAAACTGTCTTTGATCACGACAGTCAAGGCCCGGGTCGATCCTTCAGCGACCTGTTCGACGTCATACACCAGCTTTGCCATTAACGTGGCTGAAGCATGGTGATCGTAATAACGGGTTGGCAAACGCAACAGCCGAGAAAACATATCCTGTCGAAGGTCGAATACAACCTTTCGTGCCACCCAGGCCATACCATAGGTCGAAACAAAACCACCCAGCGCCCGTAACAAAAAGACACCGATCAACAACAACGGCAAGCGTTCGACAAATTCGGGATTTTTATCAACAAAGGCACTGTCCATAATGGGTTTGAGCAACATCGCAAACCCGGTCTCGGACCCGGCCATCACCGCCATCGCCAGCACGGCAAGAATAAAGGCACCACGATAGGGCCAGGCATAACCCAATAAGCGTTTGTACAAGGCCGTGGCGGTGGCTGTATTTTCCTTTTTTGTACTCATAAGCTGCCTGTTAATTCCACCAGACTCGGCCACAGAGCGTCTTGTGACGTTGTATCGAGCACGTTGGACTACAAATCGAAACCAGCCGGTTACCGAATCCGTTGTTCAGGTCAGCACCTGATACATTCTTCATTACCGGCATACAGGTCAATACTGGGTTGTTGTCACAGCACACGTTTCATCTCGATATTGCGGCAGCAGCACGTAACGGTTTCCCCGCCATTGCAGCCGCTTATTGTTCGCTGGCCTGGCGGGTAGCAAAGGAGATATGCACAAGACCCAGACGTTGCGCAGCATCCAGCGCCATCACTACGGCCCGGTGCGGCGTTTTTCCGTCAGCACGCAATACCGTAATCAATTTATTGCGATCAGGAGAAGCCTCTGCTGCATCTTTCAAGGCACGCAGCAAAGTATCTTCCGACCGGTTGATCAGGGATTTCGATATTGTAGACCCTGGCATTTTAACGGCATATTCCCCGGCCGCACTGATATCGATCCGTAACACATTATCTGTCTTTAATTTCTGCTGGCTGCTCGATTGCGGCAAATTAATATCCAGCTGGGATTCCTTGACAAACGTTGTGGTCAACATAAAGAAGATCAGTAATAAAAAAACCACATCGATCAACGGGGTCAGATTGATATGAACTTCTTCTTCCTGCTGGGTGTTGAATTTCATGATCGTCAGTGCCCCTGCTTCTCAGGAACCGGCGTTGCGTTCATTTTGCATCAGTTCTACCAGTTTCAAGGCTTCCTGTTCCATGGTTACCGTCAACTCATTGACCCGGCCACGCAAATAACGATAAAACGCCAGACTCGGTATGCCAATGGTCAAGCCTGCAGCCGTTGTGATCAGTGCTACCGAGATGCCATTGGCAAGGATTGTCGGGTCACTGATGCCACGTGGCGTGATGGCCGCAAAAATCTTGATCATTCCGATTACAGTGCCCAGCAAACCCAATAGTGGGGTTATGGTAGCAATCGTACCGAGGGTATTGAGATAACGCTCCAGCTCGTGAACCACATGTCGGCCTGCCTCTTCAATGGCTTCCTTGACCACCATACGGTGTTTATGCCGGTTGTCCAGACCCACCGCCAGCACCTGCCCCAGCGGCGAACTGTTCCGGATCACCAGCAACTTGTAATCATCGAGGGAATTTTCGGAGATCAGTCGCTGTACCTGTGGCAACAAATCTTCGGGAGCGACCTTGTTCCCGTGCAGTGCCCACAGACGTTCGATAACGATAGCGGTCGCCAGTATCGAACAGAGCAGGATCGGCCACATCAGCCAACCACCGGATTTTATAATTTCATACACAGCGTCGATCCTCTACATCCACGGACGGGCGAACCGCAGGACAGAAACTTGCCGTCCGCAGCAAACAGTCTGTAAGTTTAACAAATCCCCAGGAGAGCGGCTATTGCTGAAGCGGCCGTTTATCTCAGAATCTACTGTTGGTCGTCGTGAATACCCAAGCGGATATTGGAGATTGGTCGGTTATTGATCCACCGATTATGAGTTGTCATTCCGGGCGAAGCAAAACGTAGACCAGGAATCCAGGGGCGTCTATGGATCACGGACGAAGTGCTTCTGGATTCCCGCCTTCGCGGGAATGACAGGACTTTGGGAATAGACGGGGCTTAGGTATTAACGGAGGTTTAACAATGAAGGGCATAGGAAATGAAGAGGATCGAGAGAAACCGTGGTTCCAGATATAATTCTGACTACAAGCCAATAGATCGTCATCCACGGACAGCAAAACTGTTGCTGAAGAGGCCGTTTATCGCGGAATCTGCTGTTGGTCGTCGTGAATACCCGACTGGATTGTGGAGCAGAAGTGATTGTTGAGGCATCGATCAAGGCTCGTCATTCTGGGCAACACGATTCCAGTAGTGGTGGTGCAATTTGCTGTATTCACTCACAATCGGCCCTCTGGCACCCAATACGATGGTCACCGCCCCGCTATTGGCCGTATTATAGCTGCGTACTCCGAACGCTCGATAGCGACGCACAATTTGTGGATGTGGGTGGTGATAACGGCTGTGGAATCCGGCGCTGAAGACGTTCACGACCGGTTTGACTGCTGCCAGCAATGCGGCACTGGAGGAACTTCGGCTGCCGTGATGTGGGGCAACGATGACGGTACTGCTCAGTTGTTTCCCATAACTTCTTAGCAACCAGCGCTCTCTGACAGTACTGGCATCCCCCAACAATAGCACCGAACCCGTTTTTCCCTGGATGCGCAAGACACAGGAACTGTCGTTATCACTGCCAAAATCATCTATGGGAGGGCCCAAAACAGCGATAGTAACCCCATCAAACCGAAAATGCTGACCTTCCAGACATTCACTGGCCTGGGGAAAACGCATCGGCACACTACCGATAAATTGTCTGACGGGAATGGCCTCGAGTACTGAAGAGATTCCACCAACATGATCGGTATCGGAATGACTGGCAACCAGCAAATCCAGTCTATTGATGCCTTGTGAGCGCAAAAAAGGCACGACGACCGAGCGTCCGGCATCGAGACTAAAATACCGTGGTCCGGCATCGTACAGCATGGTATGGGTACGAGTTTGCACGACCACCGCCAGACCCTGCCCCACATCCAGCACCGTCAACCACAGCTCACCGGTGGCGGGCCGGGGCGGTTGCCAAAGCAGGGGCAACACGATCCAGGGCAAACCCAGCCAGCGCAGTGGATTCAATGGTAACAGCCACCACAGCAATCCCGTCGAGATCAGTATCAACTGCCAGATTTGCAGTACCGGAAATTGCCAAAGTGCCCAGGATCGGGCCGCCAGCCACTGCAGATACTGCCATAAGAGAGCTAAAACCCAGCCGGCAAAACCAAAACAGGCAGTAGCCAGATCAGGCAGACCCATTAACACCAGCAAATCACCACCCAAAGCTGGGGGAACCACCAACAGGCTGACTACCGGCACAGCCAGGATATTGGCCAGCGGCGAAAGTACAGACACAGCACCGAAGAAAAGCACCAGCAAAGGCACCAGTCCCAACGATAACAGCCATTGCATACGCAACAGCTCACCAACATAATGCTGTATACGCAATCGGAACCGGTTAGCCTGGATTGTAGAATCGCCATACCGGTATTCCAGCAACACAATGATCAAAGCCACAGCAGCAAAGGACAACCAAAAGCCGGCGGAGAGCACGTTCAGCGGATTGAGCAAAAGTACCAACAGTAATGTCAGCTGCAACAACTGTCTGGCGCTGGCATGCCGTCGCAGCAAACGATATGTAAACAGCAAAATCAACATCACCAAAGCCCGCAATGTCGGGGTACTAAAGCCTGCCAGTGCGGCATAGGCGGATGCAAACAGCAAGCCGGTGCTTGCTCCCACGATCTGTGCCGGCACATCTGTCTCCTATACCCATCTCCCAGCCCACGAGACTAAGGCGAATCTCGTATGCCGTCTTCTGCTTGAAA
>CAZTLH010000095.1:0-9010 GCA_964614335.1 uncultured Gammaproteobacteria bacterium | reverse complement strand
TTGTACTCCCTCGCCAACTTCAGGAAAGCCACAAAATAAATATACTCCTAAACAATGGCGCCGACAACAACCTTATTATTATAGAAGGAGTTCCCGCCAGGATTATGAAACGCAGGGTTTGTCGGCTGTTTTTGAGTGATTTTGGCCATCGAGCGATAAAACAGTTGGTAATTCCTGCATTAGCGGGAGCCACTGTTATTCTAGAAGTATCCACAATAAGTTAATACTGCACTTTGTCTGATCCAGGTGCTCCCGCTAGAATTTCAATACCAACGATTTGTTGGCTGTTTTGGTTCTCGGATTCAACAACTAAGTGCAACGGTTAATGAAGTTTTAATATTAAAGAAGACTTCGTAAGGTGTTCGATAGCCCAGTGTTTTTCTCGGTCAGCCTCTTGGGATTTGTTCCACACACCTGGATTACAGCTCGACGAGTTTTGATCAGTGCTAGCTGTCGGCAATACAGCACGTGGTTGAGAGCGCTTGTACTACCTGACTCTATCTGAGAAGCCTGGTTGTGGCTTCAGGTTTGCATATAGTTCAACTGTTTTTGCAGCCCGGGGTTTTGTTGCAGATAACGGAGTAGTTGACTGCGACCAGCGATGGCGTAAAAGGGAATATTGAGTCGGGAGCTGATATCGTCACCGGCATTGAGTTGGCTATTCAAGCCCGGTTCTTCCCGGTCCAGAGCCACCAGCAGGCCGGCGCATTCAGCGTGTTGGTGACGAATCAGCTCTACAGAATAAGTCGCAGAAAGACCTGCTGTAATCACATCATCGATGATCAATACCTTGCCTTGCAGGGGTGCACCTACCAGATTGCCACCTTCACCGTGGTCTTTGGATTCCTTGCGATCAAAGGCAAACGGAACATCACGCCGGTAGAGTCTGGCCATTGCCATGGCCGTGGCTGTGACCAGTGGAATGCCTTTATAGGCGGGTCCAAACAGCATATCAAATTTGATCTTGCGGTTGACAATGGTGTGCGCGTAGAACTCACCCAGCTGTTGCAGACTCGAACCGCTGTTAAACAGCCCGGCATTGAAAAAGTAGGAACTTGTACGGCCGGACTTGAGTTTAAAATCACCGAAACAGAGCACACCGGTGGCGATCACAAAATCAAAGAAATCACGTTGGTAGTTATGCATGCCCGTCATCCTTCACAGCAGGTTTTAGGGAAAGACGGTATCATAGCGCATTCTTCAAAACCATGGATGTACATTTCTGTCAGCTGTTCCCGCCAGTGATCTACATAGAGCGTCTGTTAGAGGTTGGTCGCAGCGGTGCGACAATAGCGTTATCTGACGGCATTACCGGAATTTATCGCGTTACCATGGTTGTACCCACCCATGATGGTTGTGTCAAAGGAGCCTGAAGTGAGAATAATCAGCGTTAATGTCAACGGAATTCGGGCCGCTGCCCGCAAGGGTTTTTTCGACTGGCTGGCACAACAGCAGGCAGATGTCGTCTGTATCCAGGAGCTCAAAGCCCAGGAGGATCAACTTGATGATCCGGTTTTTCATCCGTCAGGGTACCATGCCTATTATGTTGCAGCACAGCGTAAAGGCTATAGCGGTGTGGCCCTGTATTGTCGGCAACAGCCCGACACGGTGATTACCCGTATGGGTTGCGAAGAATTTGACAATGAGGGGCGTTATGTTGAAGCCCGTTTTGGGAATTTGTCGATCGCTTCATTGTATGCCCCTTCAGGCTCATCAAATGACTTGCGACAGGCATCGAAAGAGCGTTTTATGGAGTTCTTTCCCGGTTTTTTGCAACAAATGCTCAGTGACGGGCGGGAATGCCTGATCTGTGGTGATTACAATATTGCCCACCGTAACATCGACATCAAGAACTGGCGCGCCAATCAAAAGAATTCGGGCTTTTTACCACATGAACGTGCCTGGCTGGATCGGCTGTTTGGTGAATGGGGTTTTTGTGATGCGTTTCGGGAGTTATTGCCAAATACCGAACAGTATACCTGGTGGTCCAATCGTGGCCGGGCACGTGAGAACAATGTCGGCTGGAGGATTGATTATCAGGTTGCCACACCGGCACTGTCGGCGACTGCCTGCAATGCCAGTGTCTACCGTGAGCACTGGTTTTCTGATCACGCCCCATTGATCATGGATTATCAAAGTGATATCAACAGCCAGTCCGATCAAACCCTGTAGGGCCAGGACCAGATATTGAGTCAGGAAATCACAACCAGGCCAGATTGGCGGGAGACCTTTCGGGCATTTACGCGTCGACCGGTGGTGGCTATGCTGTTTCTCGGTTTTTCGGCAGGGTTGCCATTGTTGTTGATCTTTTCCACCCTGTCCTTGTGGCTGAATGACGCGGGTCTGAAAAAGTCTTTGATCACCTACTTCAGCTGGGCAGCGTTAGGCTATTCCTTCAAGTTTATTTGGGCCCCACTGATCGACCGTTTACCCCTGCCGGTACTTTCAGTGTTGCTGGGACGCCGTCGTTCCTGGCTGCTGGTTGCACAGTGCGCGGTCGCAGCCTCGATTGTCTGGATGGCCATGACCGATCCGACGACGAATTTAACCGGCATGGCTTTTGCTGCGGTTGCACTGGGGTTTTCTTCCGCAACCCAGGATATCGTCATCGATGCCTACCGTATCGAGGCGGCCGATGCGGATCTGCAGGCATTGATGTCATCGAGTTATATTGCCGGCTATCGTCTGGGTATGCTGGTGGCCGGTGCCGGTGCCCTGAAACTCGCAGCCTGGCTGGGCGCCGATGGTGGCAGCTATAATTATGCCGCCTGGCAACAGACCTATTTGATGATGGCGGCTGTGATGCTGGTCGGTATGATCACAACCTTGCTGGTACCAGAGCCGGTAGCATCAAAAAGATTGGCCAATGATTGGTCAAGACGTGATTATCTGCGATTTTTGCTGTTGTTCCTGCTTATTGCTGCAGTCTTTGTCAGCGTATTCGCAAGCCTGACACCGGCGGTAGTCTCTATCAAGACCTGGGTTTTATCGCATATCAGTAGCAATTCTCATCTGAGCGGTTTTATCGCTGAAACATTACGTCTGGCTGCTACCATCACATTGGCCGGGATGGCGGCAATATTTGCTGTTCGGGCCGGTGTGGCACGTCGTGAGATGCTCGATGATGCCTATTTGGATCCGATACGTGGTTTTATAAGCCGCTATGGCAAGCAGGCCATGTTGTTGTTGGCCTTGATCGCCAGTTATCGGGTTTCTGATATTGTTCTCGGTGTCATTGCCAATGTGTTTTATCAGGACCTGGGTTTCAGCAAAGACGAGATCGCCAACATCACCAAGGTCTTCGGTCTTGTGATGACCCTGTTTGGCGGTTTTCTTGGCGGTATACTGGCGATACGCTACGGCGTTCTCCGTATACTGTTTTTGGGTGGATTGCTGTCCGCGCTGACCAATCTGTTGTTTGTACTACTGTCGTACAATGGCCACGACACAACGATGTTAATTATTGTAGTCTCGATGGATAATGTTAGTGCGGCCATCGCTTCGGCGGCCTTTGTCGCCTATCTCTCGAGTCTGACCCAGGTGGCCTATACTGCGACCCAATATGCGATCTTCAGCTCTTTGATGACACTGTTACCAAAAATTCTTGGTGGTTATTCGGGAACCATGGTGGATTCAATCGGTTATAACAGTTTTTTTGTCGTCACCACACTTCTGGGGATACCGGTATTGGTGCTGATTTGGCTGCTCATGAGAAAGCAGTCTGCATCCAATCATTAATTATTTTTCTGACACTCAGGAGTTTTCTTTGTTACGGATTGCACCATCGCCATTGTTATCACTGTCTTGTGCCCCCAACTGCTGGAGTAGATCCTGAGACATCGATGAACAGCCTGCGTATTTTCTTTTTAATTTTTCTTTTGGTCCCGGTACTGGAAATTTACCTGTTAATCCAGGTTGGTTCCGTGATCGGTGCGCTGTGGACTGCACTGCTGGTTGTTTTTACCGCGATCGTTGGTGCCTCCCAGGTCCAGCGTCAGGGACTGCAAACGATATCCCGGATTCAGACACAACTGCACAGTGGCAGTATGCCGGCCATCGAGATGGCCGAAGGCTTTTGTCTGTTTATGGCCGGCGCCTTGTTGATCACACCCGGATTTTTCACAGACAGTGTCGGCTTTGCCTTGCTGGTGCCACCCTTGCGGCGTTTTCTCATCAGTCAGGTCTTGCGGAAATTCAAGCCTGTGGTCGGCGCGGCAGCAGGACTGCATACGCACAGTGCTGCACAAAAACCCTCAAATCCGATCGATGGTGATTTTCGACGTCTGGATGATTGATCTGACCGTCTGAACAAACGACCGGCATAGCCTCCTACAGGACTTAATCAGAGACGGTTTGTGGCACGTCCCGGCTGGTAGCAAGTGCATAGATTTTCAGCAGATCCGCTTCATTGATGTCGACAAAAGTGTCGATATGACTCAAGGCATAGACGAAGTCTTCGTGCTGGATCGGTGCATAGCCAGCCACTTCAGTAGCGGGAGATTTTTTTCTCCACGGCCAATAGGCGGGATATTGGCGCCATTTGAACAACCCATTGAAGAGGATGGCGATCAGTAGAATGGTCAACGCGTTGAGTAAAATCGGCGTCATGACATAGGCATAACCGAGTTCATGCAGTTTTTCACCACCGATTACGGCGGCCAGGGCGGTGGCTCCACCAGGGGGATGAATACAACGGGCGAAATACATCAATCCTGTTGCCAGCCCGACGCTGACAGCCGCTGCAGTCGTATAGTCTGGTATCCACTGCCAGCAGGCAACACCAATGATGGCTGAAATGACATGTCCACCGATAACATTCCAGGGTTGCGAAAAGGCGGCGTGTGGTGCAGCAAACAGTAATACTGCACTGGCACCCATGGAGGGCACAATAAACACCGCCACCAGTGGATCAAGAAAACGGTAACTGATGATCAGTATGCCATATATTCCAAGAAAACCACCGATAGTGGAGAGCAGTTTCTCCCGGTAATTAATGGCGAGAAAGCTGATTTTCATCGGTGTGTTGAAAGTGTGTACCATAAATTTCCAGTTCGGTCGTTTGCGAATAGGTCAGCATATTATTGGACAAGGTAATTTTTTGTCGAAATTCGGTGGTCAGTGCATTGTCCCGCATGAATGGAGATTGAATGATCGACCAGTTTGGATCGTCCTTTTTTGCATGGACTTCAAGACTCAGACCATCACCAGGATTTTCGGAAGCCGTACAGCCGCCACCGGCCAGAACACAGACCCCACGGGGTATGGCGAATGCATGCATGACCAGACCGGCCTTGGTATCCCACATCCAGTATCCGCTCTGATCATGAAAAATTTCATGGTTAGATTTGCGCTGAACGATCTGTCGATATTGCAGTGCGACCAGGGTTTGTGACTCGGCATTGGTTACATCGCCAATCGCGGAATAGGTGATGACCTCATAATAGGGATTGTCCTCGGTGCCATTGGGCTCAGGTGCGATGTCCGTGCCTTTGTCGCCACGCCAGACACCGATCAGTCCCTGTAATGGTCCGTAGACCTGTTCTTCATTTTTTTGCATCATAGCTCCTGCTGAATGTACAGCGTTGAATCGAATTGATGATGTTTTTTGCGCTGACGAGCACGATCGAGGATCTGTCGTTTTTGTTGCTCCAGCGCACTGCCCCATTGTATGATTTCATCCAGACTGCGGAAACAGCCCAGACAAATATCTTCTTCGTTGAGACAGCAATTTCTTACACAAGGTGATTGAATATCGGGCATAAAGTATCCAGTCTGTATTGTAACCAGAATTGGTGCCAGTGTTGGTGAGCGCCTGTTTGTGATTTCAGGAAAATAATTGTAAAGCATCTTTTAGATAAATCGTAGGGAAACTGATGCGCTGTCAGGAGCTTTTGCTATTTTATTCATGCGGCCACCCGACAAGAAGGCATTTAGTAAATTCCGGGTTGTTGGGGGCAGCCGGCTTTTTCCAATTCCAGGGCAATCCTGTCGCTGACCTGACGGCTGAATAACAAGCCGGTATGACTGACCGCCAGGGTGATGTGCTTACTGACATCCGGGCTCCTGGTTTCTATTACAGCGACCGTCCCGTCGTTGGGCCTAGCCAGACCTCTCAACAGGGACTGACCAATCCCGACACCTCGAGTGCCGGCAATCATGACCATCGGTTGTGTTCTGGGCCAGGTCGGCAGGTCACCGAGCAGGCCGTATTGCAGACTGTGTCCGAGTAGCATCCGCCCCATGGACAGTTTCGCAGTACGTCGGGCGATTTGACTACCCGATATCGGACTGCCGAGCAGGATGACCGCACCAGCGCGGTCTCTTCGCTGACCACAGAAGAAATGATAGAGCAGCAGTCCACCGAGGCTGTAGCCGATGAAATGCAGGGTCTGCTCTTCGATGCCATCGACCAGAACCTGCAGTTGTCGGGTCGTTGTTTCCAGTTTCGAAAAGACCGCACTGTAGTCAAACCGGTAGACCTTGTAGCCGAGTCGATGTAGTCGCCGCTGCAGCAGGCACATCCCCGGTGCAGGCAGCCATAGCCCGGGCAACAGGATGACTGCATGGTGATTTCTGCAGGTCATTGAGGGTGGCCCCGGCAGTTTCTTTGCTTTTGTCAGGTCTGCAGAGACTCGGCGGCAGCCAGTTTGACACAGACGGCTACGACTTCCATGGCCTGACGAACCTCTTCCACCGCCGGGAAAGTCGGAGCGATGCGGATATTGCGATCACGAGGATCCTTGCCATAGGGGAATGGCGCACCGGCTGCGGTCATTTTGACACCGGCTGCGGCGGCCAGCGCCACGACCCGTTCAGCGCAGCCATCCCAGACATCCAGGCTGACAAAATAGCCGCCTTCCGGACGGGTCCATTCCGCAGTGCCTGTATCTCCGAGTTTTTTATGTAATATGCTCTGTACGGCGTCAAATTTGGGTCGGATCAATCCGGCCTGTTGCCGCATATGGGCCCGGATCCCGGCTAGATCCCGGTATTTTCGCAAGTGTCTGAGCTGATTGATTTTGTCATAGCCGATGGTTTGAAATTTCATGTGGGCCCGGACATCATCCATATTTTCCACCGACCCGGCGATCACGGAGATTCCGGATCCGGCCAGGCTGATCTTGCTGGTCGAGGTAAATAGCAGCACCCGATTACCGTGACCAGCTGCCGTGCAGGTTTGCAGGATGTTGGCCAGTGCGGCCGGCTTTTCGACCAAATGGTGCTCGGCATAGGCATTGTCCCAGAAAATCCGGAAATCCCTGGCGGCAGTTGACATCGTAGCCAGTCTTTGTACCACCTCATCACTATAGGTGACACCGCCGGGATTGCTGTAGCGTGGTACACACCAGATCCCTTTGATGGCTGGATCCTCCCTGGCCAGCCATTCGACCTGGTCCATATCCGGCCCTGTGGCTGTCATTTCGACAGTCATTAACTCAAAACCCAGGTGTTCGGTGACGGCAAAGTGGCGATCATAGCCCGGGCTGGGGCACAAAAATCGCAGTTTCTCTTCATTTTTCCACGGTTGTTCACCATCAGGGACACCAAACAACAAGGCCCGTACCAGGGCATCGTGCATCAGGGCCAGGCTGGCATTGCCGCCGATGATGATATTTTCGGCCTGCACATCAAGGATTTCAGCAAACAGGGCTTTGAGCTCCGGCAAGCCATCGAGACCGCCATAGTTACGACAATCCGTGCCATCGGCAGCCCGGTAATCATCAGCTCCCGGCAGACAGAGCAGATCATTGGCCAGATCCAGCTGTTGTGGCGCCGGCTTGCCGCGGGTCATATCCAGTTGTAATCCGGCAGTCTTGAAGGTTTCATACTGTTGCTGTAAATCCTTTAATTCGGCAAGAAGACGAGATTCGGGGTAATCGCGATAGGAAGTCATGGTCAATCCTGTGGCTGTTTGGGAGAATGGTAGAATTTTACGGCTTTCAACTGTATTCGTCATGGTGTTTCTGTATTGATGCACTGATTGTACAATACGGCTATGAATGATGAGACTGACAACAGCATGAAATGGCCGGATGGAGCGGCGTTTGCAGCCTGGGCGCAGGCCGTGCGAAATGGTGAGCGCCGGGCCCTGGCGCGTGCGATCACGTTGATTGAATCTTCCCGTGCCGATCACAGGCAACAGGCGCGAAAACTGTTGACCACATTACTTCCGGCGACCGGTCAGGCATTGCGACTGGGTATTTCGGGAACACCCGGTGTCGGTAAATCGACATTTATCGAAGCCTTTGGTTTGTACCTGATTCAACAAGGGCATCGTCTTGCGGTACTGGCAGTCGATCCTTCTTCCTGTCGTACCGGTGGCTCCATACTGGGTGACAAAACCAGAATGGAACATCTGGCCCGTGATCCGCGTGCTTTTATTCGTCCCTCACCATCTGCCACATCACTCGGTGGTGTGACGCGTCGTACCAGTGAAGCAATTCTGCTGTGTGAAGCGGCCGGTTTTGATGTGGTTCTGATTGAGACCGTCGGTGTTGGTCAATCGGAAATTGCGGTCGCCGGAATGACGGATTGTTTAATGATGTTACTGAATCCGGCAGCTGGGGATGAGTTGCAGGGCATAAAACGCGGGGTCATGGAACAGGCCGATATTGTCGTGGTCAACAAGGCAGATGGGGAGCTGCTGGCAGCGGCCCGACGTACGGCAGCCAACTACCGCAATGCCCTCGGTCTGATTCGACCCCGTCATCCCGGCTGGCAGACCCCCGTGTTAACGGCTTCGGCGGTTGAGCACAAAGCGCTGGATGAAGTTTGGGCCACGGTCGAGTGTTTCCATCAGCAACTGACAGCCGACGGCAGTCTCGCGGCACTGCGCAAACAACAGCGTGTGGACTGGCTATGGCGGGAAGTCAATGAATGTCTCAAGACCGCCCTGTTACAGGAACCCGCACTGGCTGCCGCCATCCAGAATGCTGAAACCGCAGTGGGCGAGGATCAGGCCCTGGCCTCCGCTGTGGCGGAACACATTGTCGGGAATTTTGTGCACCCG
>CAZTLH010000094.1:0-9044 GCA_964614335.1 uncultured Gammaproteobacteria bacterium | reverse complement strand
GATAAAATCCTTGCGCTGACCGTCAATCTGCTTTTTGGCATAGGCCCGGCAGGCAACACGGAATGCTTTTGGATCGAGACGAATCTTGCGACCGTATTTTTTTTCAACTTCATGTTCGATGGGCAGGCCATGACAGTCCCAGCCCGGCACATAGACGGCATTTTTGCCATCGAGTGTATGCGACTTGACAATGATGTCCTTGATGACCTTGTTTACGGCATGACCGATATGTATGGCGCCATTGGCATAGGGCGGGCCATCATGCAGGATGAATTTCTCGCGTCCGGCAGCCTTGTCACGCAGACTGTCGTAAAGATGAATATTTTCCCAGTGAGCCAGAACTTGAGGCTCGCGTTTGGCCAGGTTGGCACGCATCGGAAAATCTGTCTGCGGGAGATTCAGGGTATGTTTGTAATCAGTCATCAGTTTTGTCGGTTATGGTGCTACCCATGATTTATTTGAACGCCGTATTGTAACCAAGAAAAAAGGGGTCAGAGCCCTTTTTTCATGTAGTAAGCCTGGATTCCCGCCTACGCGGGAATGACGGGGTAAAAAAGGCTCTGACCCTTTTTGTCCCTATCGTCATTCCTGCGAAATTTTACCGTCATTCCCGCCAAGGTGAGAATCAAGACATATTGCATCGGCATGTCCGTTACATACAATGTCATTCCCGCGCAGGCGGGAATCCACGGGAATTCAGGTTTGCAGCATTGACAAGCCCATTTAAATAAAGGTTAATAAAGGGCTCTGACCCCTTTTTTCTTATGTATTGGAGAAAAAATGCCGTGCTTCGATCTCATCCAGACGAATTCTTGATACCAGTGCATCGATAGAGGAGAATTTTTTTTCGTCGCGGATTTTGTGCAAAATTTCGATTTCCAGATCATGGCCATACAAGTCACCCGTATAATCCAGGATATGCACTTCGAGCAGTTGCTGTCTGCTGTTTTCTACGGTCGGGCGATATCCAATATTTGAAATAGCGGGTAGTGCAATGGGTGTAATGCCAAGCACCTGTACACAATACACACCGGATAGAATCAGTCTGCGTTGTCCTAATGCAATATTGGCTGTGGGAAATCCGATTGTACGCCCCAGTTTTCGACCTCTACGAACCCTGCCTGATAGCCTATATGCACGTCCAAGGATGTTGCTGGCTTGCGTTAAATCGCCATTTTCCAGTAACTGTCGTAGCCAGGAACTGCTGACCCTGCGACCTTCGATGATGCAACTGGCCATTCTTTCCACGTCAAAATCATAGTGCTTGCCAGCTTTCACCAGACTGTCGAAATCACCGGTACGGTCTCGTCCATAGCGAAAATCATCGCCGACAACCAGGTGCTTAATACCCAGGCCATGGACCAGATAGTGACGTACAAAATCATCTGCGGATGTCGCAGCGAGCAAACGGTTAAAGCGCAGGCAACAAACTCGATCGACACCAGCTTGTTTCAGGGCTTTGAGTTTATCGCGAAAATTGGTCAATCGGGCAGGTGTCGCATCGCCGGAGAAAAATTCCAGTGGCTGTGGCTCAAAAGTAATTACGGTGACGGGCAGGCCGAGCACGTTTCCGCAATTGCGTAGCTGTTCAATGACCATTTGATGTCCGCGATGGACACCATCAAATTTGCCTATTGTGGCCACACAGCCACAATCTTCAGTGCGCAGGTTGTTGAGTCCGCGAATTATTTGCATAAATTAGTTAGTGGTAAAGAGGGTGCCGGACAGTTGGCAGGAATGGAGGATACAGATCATACCGGTCTCGTTATCGGCTGTCATCCTGATTTGCAGGACGGAAGTTGCTCCTTTCGAGTACTTATGAGTGTGATATTGTCACTTTAAAGACGTACCCGCTGGTCGTAACCAGCATGATGACAGTGGTTCTCATTACATTTTGATTTCATGTCTTTGTTAATGGATGTCGATAAATTCTGAATATCCTTGCCGATCGGAGCCTGTAGATATAAAGGCCTTTATTGTATTTTCGGTGTCGAGCGAGTATCAGTTTGAGGGCAGTACCGTGACATTGTTGATGGTTCAGGCTCTAGATGATTCTCAATCGGGAAGCTGTCGGTCGTGATGCCTGTCGCTGTTGGCCCAATCGGGTGCCATTTCGCGTATGACGTCTTGCAGATAACGACGTTGACTGAAGGTTTCGCCATATTCGTGGTAATACAAAATGGAGGCTTCAGGGTATTTCCAGCATAAATAGCCATCACCGGTGTCGAGCTCCAGCAACCAGAGTCCTTTGACGATAACACCAAGACGCTCCATTTTATTCACCCATTGCTGCACGATGCTTTGACAGGTGGCTTCGATTTGGAGTGACTGCGTTGTTACGGTTGTGATTGGTTCGAGCTCGTTACGGGCGGTTTGTAAGGATTGGTGAGATCGCCGTGTGATGGATCGGAGTAATGGCATCAGGGCATTGGCATCAGACAGGGTAAATATCCTGGGTTCGTCACAGGGCCCTATTTGAGGCACGTATATGCTGCCTGCAGCAAATTTGACCGGTTTGAATGTCATGATGTTGTTGGTTCAAGAAAATGGGGCTCGCGAAAATGGCTGGGTCGGATGCCTGTAGCCAGTGCCGCCAAAAGAAAGCTTCCCAGACCGATGAATACCCAGAGGGTCAGCTGTGTGATACGTTGCATGATCGTGGCTTGTAGCCAAAAGTCCAGAGAGCCGACTCCCCACCACAGCACAACTGTCATGACCGCAGTGGCAATCAGCAATCGGAGTAGATAAGCAATCCACCCCGCTTGTCGATCGATGATGCCGGTTTTACGCAAGCTTAAAAACAGTAATATCGCATTCACAAAAGCGGCTATGCTGGTCGACAAGGCCAGACCGACGTGTGCCAGGCTGCTGACCAGTGCGATGCTGGCCACGAGATTCACCGCTACAGCAAATATACCGATACGCATGGGTGTTTTGGTATCCTGGCGGGCGTAAAAACCAGGCGCCAGGACCTTGACCAGAATCAATGGTAATAATCCCAGGGCATAAGCGATCAGGCTGGCGCTGGCCATATTGACATCATTGCCGGTGAATCGTCCGTATTGAAACAGGGTGACCAGAATGGGCTTGGCCAACAATATCAGGGCTGCTGAGGCGGGAAGTGAAATCAGTACTGCCCAGCGTAATGCCCAATCGAGAAGTTTGCCAAAATCCTCGTTGGAGGCGTTACTGTGGTGCGCCGATAAACGCGGCAATATGGCCGTTGCGATTGCGATACCAAATACACCCAGTGGAAATTCCATTAATCTATCCGAGTAATAAAGCCACGACACACTTCCCGTGACCAGAAATGAAGCAAGAAACGTACTGACCAGCAAGTTAACCTGGGCAACAGAGCTGCCGAGGATGGTTGGTAGCATCAATTTGAACACTTTCAGCACGCCATCACGGCCATCATTTTGACTCTTCAAACGCCAGGTCAGACGTGGCCTGGGCAGTAAACCTTCACGATAGAGAAACGGCAGCTGCAACAAAAACTGAAGCGCTCCGGCAAAAAAAACACCCCATGACAGACCAATGGTGGCATTTGGAAATAACGGGATCAGCCAGAATACGGCACAGAGTAGACTGATGTTCAATAACACCGGTGTAATGGCCGGGATGGCGAAGCGATTGCAGCTATTCAAAATGCCTGCCGACATGGCCACCAGGGAAATAAACAATAAATAGGGGAAGGTGATACGCAGAGCATCGATGGTCAATTGATACTTGACAGGATCAGTGGCGAAACCTGGTGCCAGCAGGGCCACGATTTGGGGTGCGAAGACAACACCTGTTGCGGTTAGTAGTAACAGAAAAAAACTCAGCCAGCCCGCTGTAAAGTTTAAAAACTGCTGCAGTTCCTGCGGACCACGCTGATTTCTGAATTCGGCAAAAACCGGTATAAAGGCCGAAGAGAATGCGCCTTCTGCGGAGATACGGCGAAAGAAATTGGGGATACGAAACGCGACGAAGAAGGCGTCGGCCATGGCGGATCCACCCACAATCTGTGCCAGGGCCATATCCCGTAACAGACCGGAGATCCGTGATAACAAGGTCATGATACTGACCACCAGGGTAGAGCGCAGTGCCCCGGACAGGTTCTTTTTCTCTACTGGCATTAAGGCTTATCCATTATTATCATCATGGCGCGCATTATAGGGTAGAACTGCTGGCAGTGGCTCAATAGCACCAGCAACTCCCTGATGAGTTTAGAGCGGGATCTACTGTTTGGCATCCATTTCTATTCCTTGATGTTGTCTGGATATGATATGGTCAACGTAACTTTCACTTGCCTAGGAACTTGTCATGATTCTCGAAATTGCCGATATCAGTATCCAGCCCGGAACCGGTGCAGAATTTGAAGCCGCGGTAGCACAGGGTGTCGCCGAAGTGATCTCTAAAGCGACCGGATTTATGGGCTATAAGCTCAATAAAGGAGTTGAATCACCGGAGCGTTATGTTCTGATGATATTTTGGCAGACCCTGGAAAATCATACCGAAGACTTTCGATCATCCAGTGCTTTTCAGGATTGGCGAGCCCTGGTAGGGCTATTTTTCGCCGGTGCACCGACGGTCGAGCATTTTACCCTGGTGGCAAAATCGACTTGAGGCAGTGAGAGAGCGTCTGGCCGCAATCTTTTGGCTCCGATCTGTTATTGATGACCATCGAGCGAGAAAACAGTCAGCGAATCCTTGTTATCGAAATTCTAGCGGTAACCGCTGTCAGATCGTGACCACCGGTTCACTCGAGGCAAAGAGTTTGTTGCTCGATTCATAGAGCATCCCGACGGCATCCAGACTGTCGATATCCATGACCTGATCCGCAACCCAGCGATTCATGGCCTCTTTGCCCATGATGTCCTGGATACGACTGGCGAAACAGCGGCGCAGCTCAAAGCCGGGCTGCTGCTCTTGGTATTCACACAATGCGTATTCCCGGCTGCGTTGATTGCAGCGGGTAAAGAAATCGGCCTCGTAGTCACCGGGCCCGGCGACATCGCGCAGGCTGTTGGCCAGGTGACGGGCTGCTTCACGGGCCTGACGGGTAATAAATTGTGTTCTTTGTTCTGCAGTCAGTGTGTTACTGAGCATGCGATCGGTACAGTGCAGTAAAAAGGCCAGATATTCGGCCATCACGTCCAGTCGCTGGCCGTCATTGTCATAGACGAAATCTTCAGCATGCAGATTTTTGGCAGCATTGAGGCTGATCTGCCAGCAGACATAGGCCACGGCCCCGGCATTTTCGTCAATGCCGGCGTCTGACTTCATCCACTTGTTACGTATACGTATCCTGTCCACAGTGCCTATCTACAGTAAATCACAGTGCCTGTGCCGGCAACAGTTCGTATTGCCGTGTGGTGGTGAGAGTGTGTAGAGATGGTCTATCGATGGGAACCTTTTTCGGTATGGGCCATGTCAATCACTTCGTTGGCGATGTCCATGAATTGTTTGGGATAGTCGGCCAGCTTGTCATCTTCTGCCGGGGCCCAGTATTCCTCTGGGGAGACGCCGTGTTCATGTTCATAGGCGATAAATTGTCGCTGCATTTCCAGCATTTTCTGGATCTTTTCCTGTTTACTGCTCATGGTTGCACTCCTCTGCATTTGCATTCAGTTGCCGAATGGCTCATAGAATACAATAAAAAGATTGCAGGAACCTATCTCCCGGTTGGGGTATATCCGGGTCTTATTTTTGGGTAGTGTTGACCGCTTTAATGCCTTTGTGGGGAATAAATAAACCACAGCCGAGCAAACGGCCCGGGCCGATGGCCAGACTTTGCAGGGCCAGGGATTCTTTTGCCTCGAGGTCGGCAATCATGACACTGCGCGTCTGCAGGCTGCCGTTTCCGGTTTCCAGACTACCGGTCAGACCACAAAGCATTTTACGGACCCGGATCTGTTGGCTGGCCAGTTCATCCGCAATACGCCGCATGAATTCGGACTCCGATTCACCGCGCTCGGTGACGACTTGATAGGCATGCAGACAGGATAATGACCGGGTCGGGCGTGGCCTTGCCTGACCGATAGTCAGGATTTCGTCGTGAACACGCAACTGCTGGTCACAAAGCGCCAGGGCATCCTGATGCCGGTGTTGCGGGAGACGCAAATAAAGCCGTGTACGCCGGGAACATTGCACCATGGTTTCGGAACAGTTCCAGCCATTGCCGCTCACCGCACCACGGATGGTGTGGATACCGGCCGCTGATTCCTGCTCCAGCCAGGGCAGAACATCAAGAATGGCGGCAGCCAGGGCGGTAGCGTGGTCACGTGGTAACTGTTGGCAGCGAATGGCAAATCCCAGATCGAGCATTGGTAGTTGATTTTGTGCGGTGGTGGTTTCGTCGTCTTCCTGCCAGAACATGGGTCGATCCTTTAGTCTTTGGTTATTTGCAGGGTAACTCGATTTTTCAGAAGGCTCAATAGGCCTTTACAGGAGGTTGTTACTGGAGCACCTGCAAACTCAGGATTTATGTCTGCGAAATTGCTATTCTGAGGAATGATCCGAGGCCGTTATGCACACGTCGCTATACATTATATGACTCCTGTGAAGAGCAGGGGGCAGGCGCTGGTATTGCAATAAATAACTGCAATTGATATAGTGGAAATATCCCGTTCTGGATAGGAAATTCCCGATCACCCCTCCCATCAGGAGGATTTCACTGCGGCATAAAATTCTTAGAATAGGCAGGGGAAAGTGACGCATGGATGCTGGAAAGAAGGCAAGACTCCAGAATTGTGGATCGACAAAGAGGACAGATGATGGCAGACAAACACGATACACCGATGCTCGATGAACTGGAAAATGGTTCCTGGCCCAGTTTTATTACCGGCATCAAAAATCTGCGCGACCGGCATGAAAAGAGCGGTATCAACGCCGTCGCCAATGACCTGTTGGGGCAGCTTGAGCACTCCTACGAAACCCGCAAAGGATACTGGAAAGGCGGCACGGTCAGTGTCTTCGGTTACGGCGGTGGTATTATCCCGCGTTTCTCCGAAGTTGGTGATAAATTCCCCGCGTCCCGTGAATTTCATACCCTGCGAGTACAGCCACCAGCGGGCAATCATTACACAACAGATGCCTTGCGCAAACTGGCAGACAGTTGGGAAAAATATGGGTCCGGTCTGATTACCTTCCATGGCCAGACCGGGAACATCATGTTTATCGGTGCCGATACCGAGAATACGCAGCCATTTTTTGACGAAATTAATGAAGATGGCTGGGATCTCGGTGGCGCAGGGCCCTGTGTGCGAACGGCCATGTCCTGTATGGGGGCGGCGCGTTGTGAGATGTCCTGTGCCAATGAACACAAGATCCATCGTACCCTGATCAATAATTTCACCGATGATGTACATCGCCCGGCTTTGCCCTATAAATTCAAATTCAAGATCTCCGGTTGCCCTAATGACTGCCAGAATTCGATCGAACGTTCCGATTTCTCGGTGATCGGTACCTGGCGTGACGATATGAAAATTGATCAGGATGAGGTCAAAGCCTATGTCAGGGAAAAGGGCAGAAAACATGTGATCGACAATATCATTTCGCGCTGCCCGACCAATTGTATTGCCCTTGAGGATGACGACAGCTTTAGCGTGGATAACCGCAACTGCGTACGTTGCATGCATTGTCTGAATGTTGTCCCCAAAGCCCTGCATCCCGGGGACGACAAGGGTGTGACCATCCTGATCGGTGGCAAACGAACGCTCAAGATCGGTGATCAGATGGGCACGGTGGTGGTGCCATTCATGAAGCTGGATACGGCCGAAGATTATGAAAAAATTGTAGAACTTGCTGAAGAGATCATCGATTTTTGGGCCGAGAATGGTCTCGAACATGAACGGACCGGAGAAATGATCGAGCGCATCGGTCTGGTTAATTTCCTTGAAGCCATCGGTGTCGAGCCTGATCCCAATATGGTTGCCAAACCACGACATGTTTCCTATGTGCGGATGGATGGTTGGGATGAGGAAGCCAGAAAGTGGTTTGAGAGACAGACCGAGAAAAAACTGGCCGCTGCTTCCTGAGCAAGGCCTACTGATAACCCATAGCAATCGAATCGAACCGGCAGGACCAGGAGAAAAAAATCATGGCATTTGCAGATATGCGTAAACCCGTCGAAACGGGTTGTCCGGACGGACTTCAGTACATGCATCCGACCAGTATCAGAAATTTTGGGCAATGGAAATACCATGACCATCCACGTCCTGGTGTGCTCCGACACGTCGCCAATAGTGGTGAAGAGTTGTGGACCGTGAGGGTTGGTACGCAACGCATTCTCGATGTCTTCACCTTGCGCAAACTTTGTGATCTCGGTGATGAATATGCCGATGGTCATATTCATTTTACGATTCGCAGCAATGTTGAATATCTGGTTGCAGACGGGGCCAAGGTTGAGCCCTTGATCAAGGCGATTGAGGACGCCGGTTTTATCGTCGGTGGCACCAAGAATTCGGTAGCCATGATTTCACATACCCAGGGTTGGTTGCATTGTGATATTCCTGCCACCGATGCTTCGGGTGTGGTTAAATCCATGATGGATGAGCTGATCGACGAGTTTCGTAATTGCAATATGCCCAACCGGGTACATATCACGACCTCCTGTTGTCAGATCAACTGTGGCGGGCAGGGAGATATCGCGATTAATGTACAGCACACCAAGCCACCGAAAATCAATCATGATCTGGTGGCCAATATCTGTGAGCGACCGTCGGTGGTAGCTCGTTGTCCGGTGGCGGCGATTCGCCCGGCCATGGTCAATGGCAAACCCAGTCTTGAAGTCGATGAAAAGAAGTGCATCTGCTGTGGAGCCTGTTATCCGCCCTGTCCACCGATGCAGATCAATGATGCGGAATACTCCAAGATGGCGATCTGGATTGGCGGCAACCACTCCAATGCCCGGAGCAAGCCATCATTTCAGCGTCTGGTAGCGGCCGGGTTACCGAATAATCCGCCACGCTGGCCGGAAGTGACGGCTGTCGTCAAGCAAATTCTGCGTGTTTACAAGGAAGACGCCCGTGATTGGGAGCGTATGAATGACTGGGTGG
>CAZTLH010000093.1:0-9139 GCA_964614335.1 uncultured Gammaproteobacteria bacterium | reverse complement strand
ATTGTAATGCAGGGCCCGGGCTGCCAGCTCTTTGCCCGTGCCGGATTCACCATCGAGCAGGACGGAGACATCATAGGGTGCAACCCGCTGAATTTTTGCACAAACCACATTCATTGGGCTGTCCGCAGCACGGATGATGCCATCATCACAATGATAATTATCGCGAAGTCTGGCCCGTTTCAAGGCCAGTGTGTCGTCAAATTGATCCGGGATCAGCTTTAATTCAACAGCCATGACTTCGTTCTGACGCTGCAATTCAAACAGCTGATTGGCATTTTGCAAAATTAGACTTAACTTGTCAGGGTACCAGGGCTTGGTGATGTACTGGTAAATGCCGGCATCATTGACCGCATTGATGATGTCTTCTGAATCGGTATAACCGGAGATGATCATGCGTATCACATCCGGCCACTCGGTTCGTACCTCCTTGAGAAACTCCACTCCGGTCATCTCCGGCATCCGCTGATCACATAACAGGATACGCACCCAGTCCTGCTGCAGGATTTCCCTGGCACCGGCAACCGTGCTTGAGGTTTTGATATCAAAATCATCCTGCAATATGCGCTGCAGGGTTTCCAGGCTGCGCACCTCATCATCAACAATCAGAATCGTTGGTTTGGTGGTCATGACACCCTCCGTAATGTTTCCGCAGTTCGGCGATGCCGCGCGATGGTCACCGGTGTGCGCGACTTGGGTATTTTGTGAACAAAGTTATAACGGGCGATGTGATAGCTCGGATCGAAACCATAAAAATTGCTGCGCAAACGTTCCAGTTCATCCAGCCGATAGGCCTGCAGGGGTTTCGATCGCTCATCGACCTGACGGCGCTTGTTCTTGTATTCCAGACGTGATGCATACGCCGGCACCGCAGCGAGATCGGCTGCCCGGCTTTTGACGGCACTGACAAAGTGCTCCGGGCTTTGTCTGAATACCTTGTTGACCAAACCCAGTGCTGCGGCTTCCCGTGCCCCCATCGGCAGACGAGCCCGGGTAACCCGTTTGGCATTTTCTTCACCGGCGTAACGTGGTAACAGATAGGTCCAGTATTCGGAACCATAGAGGTTACCCATGTCCTTGTAATGTGGATTCAGGATGACCCCTTGACGCGCCCAGACCTCATCCGCTGCCCGTGCCAGAAAGACCCCACCCGCACCGGCATTGCCTTGTAGCGCCGCAACCGTTAACTGATTATCGGTATTGATAATTTCCCGGGCCAGATCATCGATGGCGTTAATATTTTCCCAGGATTCATCGGCGGCACTGGCGGCGGCCTCAATCAAATTCAGATGCAGACCATTGGACCAATAGTCCGGCCCGCCCATCAGCACGATCACCCGGGTATCCTGCCGACAAGCCTCGATATAGGTCTCGCGCAAACGCTGGCACTGACCGCTGCCCATGGCACCGTTGTAAAAAGGAAAATACAGGAAACCAACTTCACCTTCTCGTTCATACCAGAGATCACGGTAACCCGTTAGACCATCTGCGGCTATTTCCGGCAGCCCCTCCAGGGCATCACCGAGCAAATGGACAGCCGGCAACTTGAATGGAAATTCTCCTTCCGGCTCCCGCAAATGACCGATCCAGATCGCACCATCAACCGTTGCACGGCATATCGCGCTACCACTGCGGGCAATCACTGCCCCCGGATCACCGTGCAGGACAGACTCGGCGTGGGCATCGAAAAGATAGAACCTGCGCCCGAATAACTGGTCCCGTAGCCCGGGAAAACCATCGGCGCTGCGAATCTTGCGTAACACCGTGGCACTGTCATCGTGCTGCCAGCCAATCGCACGATCCGACTGACGCAGAGAGGGTTGCAGGCGACCACGCACCTTCGGGTTGCTGTAATCGAGTGTCTCGGGGGTAAATTTGCCTGTGGCAATATGATTCACTGCACGACATACGGCCACAACAGCCGCTTCGGTCACTTCATTGCGATACAGACTGGCCTTGGTTGTCTCGCGCATGGCAAATTCAACAGCGGCCCAAACCGGACCAGCATCCATTTCCTCCTCCGCCTGCAGCACCGTCACTCCCCAACGTGTCTGCCGGTGCAAGATAGCCCAGTCCAGTGCTGCAGGTCCACGATCACCGGGTATTCCCGGATGCACAACCAAACAAACCCGTGAACCCCAGATGCTTTTCGGTATTGCCCGCTTCAAGAATGGCGCAATAATCAGATCCGGTGCATACAATGCCACGGCTTGTTCGGAAATCGCATCATGGATATCAAATTCCACCGAAACTTCATGACCAAGCTGGCCCAGTTCTATAAACAAGCGCTGGGTCAGACTGTTGAAAGCATGGGTCAGAAAAAGAATACGCATATTCAGCAAATCCTCGGCAACTGTTCACCGGCCAGCCAGTCGACCACCCGACTGCCACCGAAACTGGTTTCCATCTGTACAAAACCATGCTCGTCCTCGACCACCTGACCGATAATGGCTGCTTTCTGACCCAGAGGATGTCCCCGCATCACCTGCAAAGCCTGCGCTGCCACCGGGCCCGGGCAAATACAGATCAATTTACCCTCGTTGGCCACATACAGTGGATCCAGCCCCAGCAATTCACAGGCCGCGTTCACCGCTGGATGGATCGGGATGTCATCTTCATACAATTTCATACCCACCTTCGACTGCTGTGCCAGTTCGTTGAGTGTGGTCGCCAGACCACCACGGGTTGGATCACGCAGACAATGAATATTCGGTACTGCGGCAACCAGATCAGCGACCAAGTCATGCAAGGCCGCTGAATCCGACTCAAGACTGGTTTCGAACTCGAGATTTTCCCGACTCGACATAATGGCCACACCATGGTCACCCATAGTGCCATTGACCAAGATGGCATCACCCGGACGGGCCAGATCGCCGGAAATATGAATTCCCTCGGGCACCACACCGACACCGGTGGTGGTGATAAATATCCCGTCAGCCTTGCCCTTCTCCACCACCTTGGTATCCCCGGTAACAATCGGTACCCCTGCTGTATTGGCAGCCAACCCCATACTGGCAACAATCCGCTCCAGCTCGGCCAATGGAAATCCCTCTTCAAGGATAAAGCCGGCCGCCAGATACAATGGTCGGGCACCGGACATGGCGACATCATTGATGGTGCCATGCACCGCCAGGGCCCCGATATCACCACCGGGAAAAAACAATGGCGATATGACGTGACCATCGGTACTCATGACCATCCGCCCGGCCGGTACCGTGAATGCGGCCTGATCATTGCCCTGACGCAGCAGTTCATTATCAAAATGACTGACAAAGAGCTCCTCAATCAATTGCGCCGTGGCCCGACCGCCACTGCCATGGGTCATATTGACCGTACCATCACGAATATTCAGACGCATCGAAAAACGTTGCAGGGGACTGTTCATGCGGCCGACTCCCGGTTTTGAGCAAATTGCCGAAAACGCCCATAACTCCAGTAAGCCGCACAAGCACCTTCCGAGGACACCATGCACGAACCCATGGGATTTTCCGGAGTACAGACCTTGCCGAACAATTTACAATCGGTCGGTTTTCGCACACCGCGTAATATCCGCGGGCACTCACAACCCTTGACCTCAGAAGAGTGGATAGCCGGCACATTGAAGCGCTTTTCCGCATCGAAAGTGGCATAGGCCTTTTTGATCTGTAATGCACTATAGGGCACCAGACCCAGACCCCGCCACTCAAAGCTGCGGCGCAACTCCATCACTTCGGAGACCAGCGCCTGCGCCTTGCGATTGCCATCGCGAGAGACCACCCGGGTGTATTCATTTTCCACTTCATGACGTCCGGCATTGAGTTGTCGTATCAGCATCAGTGTCGATTGCATGACATCCAGCGGTTCGAACCCGGCGATAACCACAGGACGTTGAAATTCTTCGGCAAAAAACTCGTACGGCCGGCTACCGATGATGGCGCTGACATGGGATGGACCAAAGAACCCGTCAATCAAAACGGCCCCCATGTCACGGACCTCCGGTGATTCGAGGATATTCTGGATGGCCGCCGGGGTCAGCACATGATTACAAAACACACTGAAATTCTGCAAGCCTTCAGCCGCAGCCTGTTTGATCGCCACCGCAGTGGGCGGGGTAGTGGTTTCAAAGCCTATGGCAAAGAAAATAACCTCGTGTTCGGGATTCTCACGGGCAATGCGCAGAGCATCTTGGGTCGAGTAAACCATCCGCACATCGGCCCCCTCCGCCTTGGCCTGCAGCAGACTCTTGCGACCACTGGCCGGCACCCGCATCAAGTCACCATACGTACACAAGATGACATTCTGTTGTTTTGCCAGGACCAGGACATTGTCGATACGACCGATCGGCAAGACACAGACCGGGCAACCCGGCCCATGCACGAAATGTACATTTTCCGGCATCAAGTCCTGCACCCCATAGCGAAATATGGCATGGGTGTGGCCACCGCAGAATTCCATCAAATGGTAATGTCGATCGGGCTGTACTGCTTTTTTGATGGCCGCTGACAATTTCCGCGCCAGCGCCTGTTGCCGAAATTCCTGGATATACTTCATGCCGGCACCCCGGTTATCAACTCGGCCTCGGCAAATAACTGCAATGTCCGTTCCGCTTCCTCGACACTGACCTTGTTCAGGGCATAACCGACATGCACCAGGACATAATCACCGGGCTGTACATTCTCGACGAGTGCCAGTGATATGGACTTTTTGACCTCACCCACCGCCACGATTGCGGTATCTGTTTCAGCATCAACGACCACGACTTTCGATGGAAAAGCCAGACACATGATTATTTCCCCACCAAAGACAGCTGCTGTGCTGCCTTGATCCACTGATACCAGGCTTCCATGCCCTCACCTGTTGTGGCCGAGACCGGTAATATTTTGATTCGTGGGTTGACCCGTCGTGCATACGCCATACATTGCTCGACATCGAACTGCAAATAGGGCAACAGGTCAATCTTGTTCAACAGCATCAGATCAGCCGCATGAAACATATCCGGGTACTTGATCGGTTTGTCTTCGCCCTCGGTGACCGAAAGAATTGCGACTTTGTGCGCCTCACCCAGATCAAAAGCGGCAGGACAGACCAGATTGCCGACGTTCTCGATAAACAACACGCTGTCAGCATCCGGTGCCAGTGTTTCCAGGGCATGGCCCACCATGTGGGCATCAAGATGACAACCCTTGCCGGTATTGATCTGCAAGGCCTTGACTCCAGTCTCCCGGATGCGTTCTGCATCATTGGCTGTTTGCTGATCACCTTCGATGACAGCCATTGGCAACCCAGTGCCAAGATCATTGATACTACGGGTTAGCAGGGTCGTTTTACCGGAGCCCGGACTCGAAACCAGATTCAGGGCCAGAATGCCCCGGGCAGAAAAATGTGCCCGGTTGACGGCAGCGTATTCATTGTTCTTGCCCAGAATATCCTGTTCAATCTGCACCATCCGGCCTGGGGATAACCCCGGTGCATGGCTATGGACCGGTGTCGGATGATCGCCCCCGGCGGTATCCAACGGGTGATCATGATGGTGACCTTCTATCCTGACCTCACCGGTGCCGCAGCCACAAGTCGTACACATCAGTCTACCTCCAATTCATGAATTTTCATTTCCGTACCCCCGGTAACCTGCAATTCATAACTGCCGCAATCCGGACAGGCATCAAAACGTTGCTCTACACTGACGACCCTGGCGCAGCGCATACACCAGGCCTGACCCGGAACCTCGATAATTTCCAGACTAGCGTGATCGGCCAGGGTGTCGCGGGTCACCGCATCAAAACAAAATCGCATGGCCTCCAGTTCTACACCAGCCAGGGCACCAATCTTCAACCACACCGTTTTGACTTTCGAGAAATGCTGACTCAGCGCATTTTCCTGCAGCACCTGCAGCACGCATTCACACAGAGACATCTCATGCATGATCGGCCCCTGGCACAGCCGTGTAGTTAAACGCCATTGTGGACAACACGCCATTCATCTCAGAACGCACCACTGATGTTTAATGAAAATCCAACACAGGGATCGATGGCGTTGATTAATAATTTTGCCTGTTGCTCAAGTTGTTTCATGTTACCGGTCAGTCTGGCCAGACTCCTGGCAACAACCCCCCGGGGGTGAAAATTCCATTCGGTCGGTGCCAGGATCTGATAGCAGGAAATCTGCTCACCATCCATATCTACACGATGAATCAGCTGTCCACGCGCCGCACTGACCTGACCAATAGCGGGGTTTCGCGCTGGCCCCGAGGCCAGGGAAGCATTAGAAAACCGCTCCGGAAACAGCCTGCCGGCAAGCTGAGCCAACTCGGTCAATCGTGCGACCAAACGAACCAGCAAACCATTGCCATGAAGGCTTTTCAGTGCCCGCAAGAGTGGGCTTTCTGTGCGGGTCAGCACACTGGTTTCACAACAGTCTCCAAGCCATTGCGGTTGCCCGATAAAATCATCCTGTTCGAATGAACAATGCAATTGTGCCAGCTTCAGTACCGGCAAGGCCGCGACCGTACAACGACCCAGCCCACACCACTGTCGTTCTTCAATCCGCCGCAGCAGACGGGCGGCTACCGTAACCCCGGAGGACGCCCATTGTTGCAGCTCGTTCGGACCGCTCAGCGCCAGCCACTCTCCAGCCGGCATCCCGTATACCTGCTGTTGCAGGATTAATCCGAGCTTTTGCAACACTGGCAATGGCAGGTGTATGTCGCTTTCAGCGAAGGCCCCGGACAACAGGAAAGGATTGTCTGTAGCCATCACTGCCAACCGATAGGCTTGCTGTGTTGTCAGCATGGATGCCATGCACTGCTGTTCCGGCTGCTCACCCAGTAACACTGGCCAGTCCAGAAGGATACGCCACAGATGCTCGGTTACGGTTTCCATATTGACCAGACAATCACGTCGTTCCTCATCCCGCGATGCCGGCCTTAGCCCCAATGCCTGTTCACAGGCCCGTACACCGGCACAGGACTGGGCAGTGCCACAAATCGCAAACAACCGGGGTAACCACTGGAGTGCCTGTTCGACACTTTTTCCTTCCAGCAAGCGGCTGGCATACAGCGGTCGGGTCGACTGAATTTGCACTTGATCCACCTGGCCGCCATGACAACCAAGACTGATTTCTATTCGCCCTTCAACACCCATATCCCGCAGTCATCCTGTTTGCCAGGTCATTGCCGATACCAGTTCGCTGTCATGATGCAAACCTGCTATCCACCCAGACTACGGTCATCATGTCATCGCCCCTTCTGTAGCAAGCCTTATGCCACCGCCAATGCATTTTTTATCTATTTGATATTACGTTGAATGTTTTCAAGTGGTGACGGTCGGAGATTTACAATCTGTAATTATTATATCCACTTTGTACAATAGTTGTAAGTTTAGTAGTCGGTATCAGGCTACAACTACGAAGGGTCGGTTGGCCCGTTCTGCCGTATTATTCGTTAATATAGGGATGCCCGGGTGTTGCAAAAACGCCCAAAGCATCGGTTCATCTTGAAGCAAACATTGGCATTGATTGCCTGTTATCAAAGTCTCATGGAAACCTTGTCGCAATCGAACCAACCGTTGATGAACAATCCTGCTTGTATAGTTGTTCTGTGGGTGGTTTTATCGGCATGGGCCACCTTTGCTGCGTCCGGCGCCGAAGGCGTGAAGTTGATTGACTTGTCATGGGTTTTATACCATTATTTGGTATGTTTTGGTACTTTTGAGGTGAAATATGGCTAAAAATACCAGTATTACCCTTGGCGAACATTTTGATGGCTTTATTGCGAACCAAATAAACACAGGAAGATATGGCTCTGTAAGCGAGGTCATACGTGCAGGTTTGCGTAAGCTTGAAGATGAAGAACGTAAGCTGGAAACATTGCGAGCCTTGATAGAAGAAGGACGCGCCAGTGGTACGGCTGAATATAGTTACGATAGCTTGATGGAAGAGCTTGATAACGAGCTTGGTAAATGAGTGCATGTTCAGTTTCCAGAGCTGCACGGGCAGACTTGAAAAATATTGCGGCCTATACCCAAAAAGTGTGGGGAACTGAGCAACGTAGAACCTACCTTAAAGGTTTGGATTTGGCTTTCCTTTTTTTGGCTGAAAATCCTTTAGCTGGAGCACCTTGTAATTATGTTGTTGACGGATTAAGAAAACATCGTTTTGAAAGCCATACAAGTTTTTACGAAAAAAATAATAACGAAATTATCATTGTTCGCATTCTTCACAAAAGCATGGATGTTGAGCGTAACTTCCAAGACCCATAATGATTGAATTATACAGCGCTGTTCAAGGCATCCGCCTTGATTGATTTGGTCAAGTAAGCCAGGGGAACCTCCCCAGCAAGCGGGGGACGAAAGCCCCCTTCCTATCCCTCTTATGCGACGCTCTTTGATAATTGCAATAATTTGGCCTGAGTGGATTCAAGTATTGAATCTCTCAGGAAAGAACTTGCCCCTATAATTTCAATACCAATGAGTTCATGTTCTTTGTTGAGTTCAGCAGTAATATTTGGAGATATCTCTACGCTCCCACATTCTTTTTCATCGGATATAGCGAGATGCAAGATATCTTCTTTCTCGAAATACGATAGTTTTGGATCATTCATTTTGAAACCTTCCGCTTTTTACTCTGTAATTTATTTGCTGATGGCTAGTGGCGTGTATTGTTATAGGAATAATTGTATTTTCATCCGGTTTTTCATGCGGAATCATTACCATAACATTAGCATCTTTTCCTACAACTACAAATCTATCTGTTGCGGTATCATAGTAGCGCTCTGAGCTAAACCTGATAATTTCTTCGACCTTCGAGAGGTCAAATCCTCTCAACTTTACCCTGTATCTAAAATAATCTGTCCAAACAATACGTTTCATGATCTGTCAATCCACATATTGACTAATATGCATCATCGGTTTATTGCATAACGACAGCACTCACCGGCTTGGCAACATTGGCGCGCATTTTTGCTAAGGCAAAAATTGTGACGATTTTGCCAAGTCCGGTGCAGCAAATTGTGTGTGCCCGGCATGGGGATGATTTTATGGGGTGCAAGTCCTCTGTAAATTATCTGGAGAGACATCAAAATGATAGCTCGAAAAAGAGTACTAGCCGATGGCCAGGTTGTAAGGGTGATCTTACAGCGGAAAGAAGCCTGAGCGCAAACCTGTGAGCC
>CAZTLH010000092.1:0-9175 GCA_964614335.1 uncultured Gammaproteobacteria bacterium | reverse complement strand
CGCTGACAGGACTAATCAGTGACTGGATTCGCGGAGTTTGAAACGCTGGATCTTGCCAGTCGCCGTTTTTGGCAATTCATCGACAAAGGTAAACCAGCGGGGGTATTTGTAATGGGCCAGACCCGCCCGGCAATGCTCGTGCAACTCTTTCTGCAGGGCTTCACCGGCATCCTCGGAGTGATTCAAGACGATATAGGCGGCCGGTTTGACCAGATCATTGTCATCATTCCGGCCGATAATGGCGGCTTCCAGCACCTTGGGGTGTTCAATCAAACGAGCCTCGATTTCAAACGGTGAACACCAAATACCACCGACTTTTAACATGTCATCATTTCTGCCGCAGTAATGATAATAGCCTTCTTCATCCTGGAAGTAGGTATCACCGGTATCCAGCCAGCCATCGAGCATGGTGGAAGCGGTCTTTTCCGGGTTGTTCCAGTAATATTTGGCCGTTGAATCTCCACGGATCAGCAGACGGCCGCCTTCGCCGGTAACTACAGGTTGGTCGTGCTCATTGATGATTTTGGCTTCATAGCCATGGACCATGCGGCCACTGGTCCCCGGCTTGATATCATCCGGACGATTGGATATGAAAATATGCAGTGCTTCGGTAGAACCGATACCATCGAGGATTTTAAGACCGGTCTGTTGCAGCCAGCGTTTATAGACATCGGCCGGCAGGGCTTCACCGGCGGACACACAGTAGCGAATCGATGACAGGTCATGACTGCTGGATTCCAGTGCCTGCAGTTGTGCAGCATAGAGCGTAGGTACACCAAAATACAGGCTTGGCCGGAATTTCTCGATGACTTCAAATGTGGCATCAGGTGTGGGACGCCCGTCATAGACGACCGCACTGCCACCGACCCACAGAGCAAAGGTCATACCGTTACCCAGACCATAGGCAAAGAATAACTTGGCTGCCGAAAAACAACAATCCTGGGTGGTGACGCCGAGGGTATCGACACCATAAAACTGGCTGGTGATGACCATATCCCGGTGCAGATGCACCGCACCTTTTGGTCGCCCGGTTGAGCCCGAGGAGTACAACCAAAAACATTCATCGGTCGCAGTGGCCGGAGCAGGATCGAGTTTCGGCGATGCATCAGCGAGGAGATTGTCCAGTGCTGTCTCACCTTCGGTACGCAAGACAAGCTTCGGTGATATTGAGACCTGATCCAGCGCCTGTTCGACATCGGCAGCAAATTCTGGCGAATAAATCACCGCCTGACAGCCGGAATCTTCAATCATATAGGCGTAGTCTTTGGCACGTAGCAGTGTATTGATTGGGACCGGGACAAAACCGGTTTTAATGGCACCCCAGAAGACATGCAAAAAGGCGGGGCAGTCCTTGATCATCATCAGCACCCGGTCACCCTGGGTCAGACCGGATTTCAACAGCACATTGCCACAGCGATTGACGGCGTCTGCCAGTTGCGAATAACTCAGTGTTTCGCCGGCCGCAGTCGTCAACATAGTTTTATCGCCACGGCCTTCCTGCAGATGGCGATCTATAAACGGTACTGCGACATTGAAATTTTCAGAAAATCGAACGACCGGTTTTTGTTCGCTGCCTTCGATTTGACAAGTGTGATCCATCATGCTGCAGACTCCTTTTCTATCAGGCTGGTTATTTATGGAATGGCACGCTGCTGGTAGCAGTTAGCGCCAATCCGGTAAGTTACATCCCTTACAGAGCTATTGTACCTCTCTTGATGGCTTATCCCAATATTGCTCGAAGCATTGTAGTGGCTCCCGTTAACTCAGAATTAGCCGACATTTTTCGTTACATGGCCAAAATCACTTAATAACAGCCCATAAACCCGAGTTACTGAAATTCAAGCGTGAGCTTCTGTATTGCAGGAGAGCTCACTAGTCAGAGATTTACTGGCTATTTCAATGTTTGTTGGCCATTGGTTTACTGGCTTAATAATGGCTGAAAATTGTATGATTCATAACCTTGATGGAAACTTCTGGAATATTCTCGGGAGATCATTTAACTCTGGATTGGTTGGGTATCCTCTCACAACGCACATATGTTTGATTATTCCGGTAGAGATGTATTTTCAACTAGGGCTTTTAGCCGATAACGTTGAATTTTTCCGGTATGGGTTCGCGGTAGCTCTTCGACGTGAACAATCCATTTGGGTCGCTTCCAGCGGGCCAGATGTTGATCGAGGTGTTGATGGAGTGTTTGATTGAGTTCTTTTTCATTCTGTTCCCTGTTTTTGACGACTACCAGCGCAACACGCTGCAAACCGTCGTGATCGGGGTGAAGAACTGCAGCAGCTTCTTTCAGCAGACCGCAGGTCATACTGGTTTCCTCAATTTCAGGCAGACTGACCCATTGTCCCGCCACTTTGGTCAGACTATCTTCGCGGCCACAGTGATACCAGTAACCATCACCATCCTGTCGAAACAGATCTCCGGTGTCGAACCAGCCATCGTGCATGCGTTTGTTCCATGCCTCGGGGTGACCGGGGTAACCGGTAGCGAGAAAATCATGACGCATCCACAATTGACCGGTCTCACCGGTCATAACCGGCGCCTCACCGTGATCCAGAAGACGTAATTCAGCACCGGGTGCGGGCAAACCCGAAGAGCCTGGAGGTGCGCCTTCGGCAGGGACCGCAAGAATGAAGAAAGGGGCTTCAGAGCAACCATAGCAATCGTGAATGCGTGTGCCGGTGGCTTGTTGCCAATGTTTAAATAGATCTGCGGGCAGATGTTCACCGGCTGAGGTGTAGTGACTGACCTGTGACAGCACACTCCGATCCGTTTCCGGGTCATTCAGTAATGCCCGAAACAGGCTGGGTGTGCTATAGACGACATGCGGGTGAAATATTTTCAGCAATCGGGATACATCGGATAATTGCAACCATTCGGGTGCCAGACAGAGATTGGCACCCAGTGCCAGTGGTGCCAACAGGCCGGTGACCATGGCATAAGCGAAGGGGAGTTTTGACGTACAAAAAGCCCGTCGTCCGGGACCAAGTTCTAGTGTCTCCCGGTGATAGGCCAGGGAGCGGGTAAAATCCTTGTGACAATGACTGATGCCCTTCACCTGGCCCGTGGTGCCAGATGAATAAAGACGAAAAGCCAGATCATCCGGGCCGCGGTCGATAATCTTGAAAGGTGCTTCGGTGGTCGTTGCAGGTTCACCTATTGCACCAAAATCGAGACGAGCAATGGATGCCATTGCAGGGCAACCCTTGATTGCGGGCAGGGTGCTGTCATCATGAATCACTAGCCGCGGTTTGTTTTCTTCGGCAACAATGGTCAGTTCTTCCCGGCCAAACCGGGTGCTGACGATGATACCAACGGCACCGGTAGCGAGTGCAGCCAGAAAGTGGATGATCAGTTCCGGGGTGTCTCGACCCAATAATACGACACAGTCACCCGGACTGATTCCAGTCAGCAACAGTTGGTCGGCACAAATGGCGACACGTTGCTGCAATGCCCGATAGCTGAGTTGATCTTGTTCGGTTGTAATTGCGGTATTGTCCAGAAAAGGCTGATTTTCCTTATTCTCCAGGATTCTGGCTACGATATTCATCGATTCTCCCTTGTGATCAGATTAACGCACATTCAAAACCCCGGACCTTGTGAAGTCGACAATGTTCAGAAATTCCCGGTAACCCCGGTTTTGCTGACAGTTTTCTCGCGCGATGGTCGTTGGGCTAAAATCTGTCGAAAACAGCCAGCAAATCCAGTGTTTCATGATTTTGGCAAGAGGTGTTGAAGAATGCTGTATGCGTGTGTTGTATTGCTTCTCCTTGTTGATAAAAGTTTGCGCTCGTGTAAATCTGCTGTCAACCGGGTTATACCCATGGCAGGAGCAACCGCTAACTCTGGATGTGCTGTACCAATTCCTGGGGGGGTTAAGACGGGATATGGTAAAACCTGGCAGCGAAGCTTGGGATGATCAGCGATCAGGCCGCAATTACTGATCACTGAAGTACAGGTCGCCATACCAGGCAGTCACTGTGGTGCCGGTATTGTCGGTGTCTGTCATGATCGCTACTGAGTCAATGGCAGCGGGAATTTCACCGAAGGTATGTTTGAAATCTTCGGCTACATTGCGTCGATATTCGCGCCATTGCCCGACCTCGGTGGCGCCGCTTTCTACGACCAGCATGATCGCTTTTTCGGTAAATGGATTTGGCCACCAGGTCTCTACGGGTTGCTGACTCGACCACACGTAATTTAAGGCGTGGGTATTCCAGAATGCCAGACCGCCAGACTTTATCAAATACACCCGTACCGGAAAATCGTCACCAGCCCTGGTTTTTTCATTATCATTTGCAGGCAAGTTTGCGATTTTCCAACGCCAGTGCAGATAGGGTGTCCGTCGCAAGTCGATCTTTATGTTCCTTACCAGACCGGAAGCAGCCTGTTTGCTTTTGGCCCGCAGAACTCTCTGATTACCATTTTTGACCAGTTTGTAATCGGTATTGCCTGTAAATTGCTGAGACTTCCAGTCCACTAACGAGCCTTGACCAAAAGATCCGACATTTACCTGTATGGCGAAAGCTTGCGACGAGGTTAATAGCAGTATCAGTAATGATGAGAGCGGTTTTGACATGTCAGCATTTTCGCAGTAGATCCCTGTTCTTGGACAGCCATCCGATCGTAATAATTAGCTCCAGAAACCCTCAGGGTCGACTTCCCTGAGGGCCTGCAATTCTTCACGACTCGGTGCCGGTGTCTCTGTGGCATCCGCTATGGTTTGGAGTGCCCAGCCCGTGGCCTGACGGATTTGTTCGATGGTGACACCCGGATGCCAGGAGGCCAGGTGTAATTCATGACTCGGGCTATGGGGGCGTAATATCCCTAAATCGGTAATGACTGCAGCGGTACCACCACGCTGCAGACCGGCCTGATGTCGGCTTTCACCGCCATCCAGATAACCACTGGAGGTAATATAATCGACCCGTTCCACGAAGCGGCGACGCTGGTGTTTCATGATCGAAAATAAGCGTTGTGACATGGCAGCGATATCCGCTGCACCACCGGAACCGGGTAGTTTTGTGAATTCTGGGCCTTCTTTGCCGATTCTGGATGTGTTGATATTGCCAAAACGGTCAATTTGGGCGCCACCAATGAATCCGGCGTGGACTTTCCCGGCTTGCAGCATACCCATCAGTTGCAAGGTGCCGGTTAACCAGGCGGCATCTTTTTGGTTGGCCGGGTCTCCCATGGTGTAGAGCAGAGACTTGGCCGGCTGGTGCCGCATGACACCACATTCGAAAAAACCGACAGCATCCGGGGCATGGGTCAGACGAGCCACTGCGAATGCAACGATTGGTAAACGCATACCAACAAACACCACTTCACCGTTACGAATCTCGCGTGCGGCGGCGATGATCATCAGTTCCTGGGTTGAATAGTTCATTGGGATCACCGATCGGAATAGTTAACCGGTACTGACAGTTGTTGCTGTTTGATACGTAATGCATCGAGTTGCGAACCGAGCCTGGTGCAGTAGGCAGGATGATCCGGTATTGTCAGGACCCATTCATTGAGCCATTCGAGAAATCCTTCCCGGGTCCGTGTGCGTTGATGGTAGTCATGAAAGAAGGCGTTATCTCGTTGCCAGACACCGGTCATGGGGGAAGGGTGTGTCGCAGCCCGAACTTCCACCACAGCACAGACCTGAAAATCCGGGAACAGGACCCGATTGGGGTCAGAGCGGATCACTTTGGTGTCGACAATTTCTTCGGCCAGTACAATGATTTTTTTGGATGCCAGTGCGGCTTCCTGCAACAGACCGGTATTGCCCCAGAAATGTGTGCCACCATAACGATCGGCGCGTTGTACCGGCAGCACGGCAACATCGGGTGTCAGTGGTGGTATCAGCACAACGGGGTCATCCGTCGCCGTTAGAGGATTATTCAGTAACCGGAATTGTGGATTTGAGGTCAGAATATCGGATCCGAGTAATGATTTTGCTGGCGCAAATGGCATGCCATAAGCGCCGGCCAGCAAGGCCATACCCAGTGAGAAATTGGAGTGATCGACGAGTTTGATTGAATGTGGAATTTTGTGTTCGATGGCACGCCGGTAATTGTGACCAAGACCTTCGGAAACATTGCCGACCCAGGCGCCGGTGATGGTTTTGACGGCACCGGCACCGATCAGTATGTCGGAGGAAATATCTGAGATCGGGGCAATAACATTCAGATCGGTCTTGTGCTGTCGAACAATTTCATAGCTCACCGCAAACGGGATCATGGGTTCCAGACAGGCGCCGAGGACTACAGCATCGCCATCGAGTATATGTTCGGCTACTGCCTGTTGTAGTGAAAGAGTCTTGTCGATCATGTGCTAACTGTAGCAGTTGCCGGCGCGTATACACAAGTGTCAATCGGGTCGAGCTGGAGCTCCCTCAACGAATAATTACTGGCTGCTATAATAACCGCTGAACAACGACGCTATGCCTTTGGGCGGGCCCGCTTTCTTTCCAGTTCCGACAAGTGTTTTTTGCGCAAGCGTATGGATTGAGGCGTGACTTCTACCAATTCATCATCATTGATGAATTCCAGTGCCTGCTCAAGGGTCATCCGTACCGGTGGTGTTAAATCGATGGCTTCGTCAGTACCGGAAGCGCGAACATTGGTTAATTGTTTGCCTTTTAATGGATTGACAACCAGATCATTGTTGCGGGAGTGAATGCCGATGATACGTCCTTCATAGATTTCCTCACCCGGCCCGATAAACAGGCGGCCACGTTCCTGCAGATTGAACAAGGAATAACCGAGGCTTTTTCCCGTGCCATTGGAAATCATGACGCCATTATTGCGTTGCCCGATAATTCCTTTGCGAGTGGGTCCATAATGGTCAAAGACATGATGCATCAATCCGGTGCCCTGGGTTGAAGTTAAAAATTCGGTGCGAAATCCAATTAAACCGCGTGCCGGTATAGTGTAGTCGAGACGAACCCGGCCCTGACTATCGGGCAGCATGTCTTCCAGGTCACCTTTGCGCTCGCCAAGTTTTTCCATGATTTTGCCTTGATGAGCCGCCTCGATGTCAACGGTCAAAAACTCATAAGGTTCATGCAAAACATCATCGATCATCCTGGTGATGACTTCAGGTCTGGATACTGCCAGCTCATAGCCTTCACGACGCATGGTTTCGATGAGAATGGATAAATGCAATTCGCCACGACCGGAGACACGGAAGGCGTCAGTATCCTCGGTATCCTCGACACGCAGGGCGACATTGTGGAGCAATTCACGCTGCAGGCGTTCGCGAATCTGACGGGAGGTCAGAAATTTTCCTTCTTTCCCGGCAAATGGAGAAGTATTGGTTTGAAAGAACATGGTGACCGTCGGTTCATCGACGACCAGCGGTGGTAAAGCCTGGACATGTTCTGGATCACAAAGTGTATCAGAGATATTGAGTTCATCCAGACCGCTGAATGCAATGATGTTACCGGCACTGGCTTTAGGGATTGAGGTGCGTTGCAGCCCGTGAAAACCGAGTAGTTCGAGGACCCGGCCATTTCTTTGTTTACCATCGGCATCGACAATGCGAACCGGGCTGTTGCTGGTGATGCTGCCACGGCGGATACGGCCAATCCCGATCAACCCTTTATAGGTGTCATAATCGAGCGCAGATACCTGCAGCTGCAATGGCGCGTTGACATCGACATCCGGTGCAGATACCTGGTCGACAATAATTTGGAACAAGTCACTCATGTCGTCTTTTTCGACCTCGGGGTCGAGTGTGGCAAAGCCATTGATGGCAGAGGTATAGACAACGGTAAAGTCGAGTTGATCTTCGGTTGCCCCAAGCCGGTCGAACAAATCGAACGTTTGGTCAACAACCCAGTCTGGTCGACTGCCGATACGATCAATTTTGTTGATCACAACGATGGGTTTCAGACCCAGAGCAAAGGCCTTACTGGTAACAAAACGGGTCTGTGGCATCGGGCCTTCAACCGCGTCCACCAGCAGCAAGACCGAGTCAGTCATCGACAATACCCTTTCAACTTCTCCACCAAAATCAGCATGGCCCGGTGTGTCAATAATATTGATGGTGTAGCCGTGCCAGTCCAATGAGGTGTTTTTTGCCAGGATGGTGATCCCGCGTTCCCTTTCGAGATCATTGGAGTCCATGATGCGTTCCGGTGCACCATCGCGTTGATTGAGCGAGCCAGACTGGGCCAACAGGGCGTCAACCAGGGTGGTTTTGCCATGATCTACATGAGCGATAATGGCAATATTACGAAGTTTGGAAGTCACAATGAATTTACCGATGAGGATTACCGATGGGAATGCGGAGGCGCATTATACGGCAGGATGAGGGTTTGCAGCAGTTTGTTTGACCCCGGCTGGCGAAATTTACAACAGTTTAGGTGTCACAACTGCCAGGAACTCCCGTTAGCCAGGTGTTTACAGACTGTTTTCCCGTTCGATGGTTCTATATCGCCAGAATCTCTCGAAAGCAGTCAAAAATTTCCTGTTATCGACTGCCTGGTGGGAACGGTGACACAACTGCCGGAATTATTTGGTCTGCATCAGTTTTTTGATTAAGGAGACAATGGCCGGTGAATCCATTTTGCGTCCACCCAGTGCGGTGTAGACAATCTGGCCGTCTTTATCGATCAGGAATGATGATGGAAGCCCCATGACATTCCAGTCGCGCATGGCTGTCGATTTTGTATCCACCAGAATCGGGAATTCGAGCGGTGTGTTCAGCGAGCCGGTGTACTGGAATGCGGTGTCGCTGTCTTCTCCGGCATCCACAGCAAGGACTTCAAACTGATCGCCTTTGAGTTGGGACCAAAGACGCTGGATAGACGGCATTTCTTCCCTGCAGGGAGGACACCATGTGGCCCAGAAATTGATCAAGACGACTTTTTTACCACGAAATGCAGACAGAGAGATCATTTGATCATCGAGATTTTTCAGTGTCAGTGGTGGTGCCTCCCGACTGGGGATGACCTTGGTCAGTGTGGTGCCAAGTGCGGCCCTGACTGTCGTAGTCTGAAGCACTATTTCGAATAACAACAGGGCGAGTAGTAATAATTTACAAAAAGCACGATTCATAGGAATGATCTCCGAAAATGGTCTAGGAGGCTGTCCGAGAACAGGAGTCGTAGCGAGGGAAAGTGGATTTGAGGTCATTTTTTCGATCATTTGAGGCGAATAGTCGTTCTATTTAACGA
>CAZTLH010000091.1:0-9185 GCA_964614335.1 uncultured Gammaproteobacteria bacterium | reverse complement strand
CCTAAACCACGAACCCCAAACAACCAACCGGACACGACATTCAAAGTCACCTGGAGGACGCACTGAAAATGGTCGAATCGGACATTTACATCTCCTATTTCCGGCAACGCCATAATTAAGGCTTCAGTTTGGGGTCAAGGGCATCACGAAAGCCAGCACCCATCAGATTAAAGGCCAGTACCACCAGCAGAATTGCCAGACCGGGGAAGGTCACCACCCACCAGGCCCGCTGGATAAACTGCAGGGCATTGGACAGCATCGTGCCCCACTCCGGTGTCGGTGGCTGCGCACCCATACCGAGAAAACCCAGCGCTGCTAGATCAAGGACTGCGTTGGAAAAACCCAGGGTACCCTGCACGATTAGAGGTGCCATACAGTTGGGCAAGACGGTGATAAACATCAGCCGCAACATACCGGCGCCGCCGACCCGGGCGGCGGTGACATAATCGCGTGTCATTTCATTAATCACCTGGGCCCTGGTCAGACGTACGAAATGTGGCAACTGCACAATCACCACGGCCATTGCAGCGTTGATCAGACTTGGCCCGAGTATAGCCACGATGACAATGGCCATCAGCAAGCTTGGCAACGTCAACATGATATCCATGATCCGCATGATGATGATTTCGCTAATTCCGCGAAAGAACCCGGCAACCAAACCCAGCACGATTCCACTGATCAAGGCCAGGACCACGACCATAAAACCAACGGAGAGACTCAGACGGGCACCGTACATAATCCGCGCCAAAATATCACGACCGATGTCGTCGGTACCGAGCAAAAACCGGCTTGAACCCCCTTCAGCCCACGATGGTGGTACCAGCAAGGCATCGCGGTATTGTTCATCGGGTGGATGCGGTGCGACCCAGCCGGCCATGACTGCCATCACCACCAGCGCGATAATGACCACGAGACCGATGAATGCGCCACGATTGCTGGTGAAGGAATGCCAGAACTCGACCAGCGGATGTGGTGGCTGTTGGGCCTGAATCTGTTGCTCAGTCGGTTGCGGATCAGATACGTTTGCGGTCATTTTTTCCGAATCCTGGGGTTGATCAGGCCATAGAGCAAATCGACCAGCAGATTAATCGTCATCACCACGGTGGCGATCATCAACACACCACCTTGCAATACCGGATAATCCCTTCGTCGCACAGATTCGACCAGCCATTTGCCGACACCCGGCCAGGCAAATATCGTTTCAGTCAGAATCGCTCCGGCAAACAACACACCGACCTGCAGGCCGATCACGGTCACGACCGGAATCAGGGCGTTGCGCAAACCGTGTAAGCCGATCACGCGAAATGGACTCAGGCCCTTGGCACGAGCCGTGCGTATATAATCCTCACTCAACACTTCCAGCATCGAGGAGCGGGTCATGCGGGCGATCACCGCCAGAGGTATGGTCCCCAGTGCCAGCGCCGGTAATACCAGATGACTGGCCGCCGATGAGAATGCACCCTTTTCACCCGACAGCAAGCTGTCGATGAGCATAAAGCCGGTCACCGGCTCCACATCGAACATCACGGAAATTCGACCCGAGACTGGTGTCCAGCCCAGAAAAACCGAAAAATACAACATCAACAACAACGCCCACCAGAAGATGGGCATGGAATAGCCGGCAAGTGATATTCCCATGGTGGAATAATCGAATATAGAACCCCGTTTAACCGCAGCCACCACGCCCATGGGCATACCAATCAGAACGGCAAAAAAAATGGCAAACAGGGACAGCTCAACGGTGGCCGGAAACAGGGTAAAGAATTCTTTGGCGACCGGTTCCTTGGTGACGATGGAATGACCCAGATCTCCCTGCAGAACATTGGTGATATAGATGCCGTATTGGGTCAGGATCGGCTTGTCCAGACCCAGATCCGCCCGCAGCAAGGCATGCCGGGCCGGGTCGATACCCCGTTCGCCGACCAGCAGCTCAATCGGGTCGCCTGGCACCAATCGTATCAGGGCGAAGCTCAGCAGGGTCACACCGATAAAGGTCGGAACCACCAGACTGAAGCGTGTCAGTAAAAATTTAAACATTTGGTATGGTTGTCAAGCCGAAAAATGGCCACCGGGTTATTGCCCCGGTGGCCATGTACTTATCAAGAATGATCAGAACTTATTTTAGGTCCACACCATAGAACTCGTGACCACCAAAGGGATCAATCTTGTAACCGGTGACCTTGTTACTCATCGGCATATAAACGATGGAATGGGCGATGGTAATCCACGGTGCCTGTTCTTTAAAGACAACCTGCGCCTGTTTATACAGATCGGTTCGTTTGGCGACATCGGTTGTCCGTTTGGCCTGCACCAGCAGATCATCAAACGGTTTGTAACACCAGCGTGCACGATTGGCGCCATGGGATGCGGCACAGCCTAACAACACATACATGAAGTTGTCTGGATCACCATTATCACCCGTCCAGCCCAGTAACACGGTCTGGTGCTCACCGGCTTTGGAACGTTTCAGGTATTCACCCCATTCGTAGGTTACAATCTTGGCCTTGACACCGACTTTGGCCCAGTCAGACTGGATAATTTCAGCCATTCGGCGGGCATTTGGATTGTACGGCCGTTGTACAGGCATGGCCCAGATATCGGTCTCAAAACCATTGGGGTAACCCGCTTCAGCCAGCATGGCCTTGGCCTTGGCTGGATCATAGGAGTAGTCCTTGACCGCGTCGTTATAAGACCAGATGGTCGGCGGTATTGGATTCTTGGCAATTTTACCGGCCCCTTGGAACACCGCATCGATAATCGCCTGTTTGTTGGTTGCGATATTCAGTGCCTGACGAACCTTGACATCGGTAAAGGGTTTTTTCTCGGTATTGAACGCCAGATAACCAACATTCAGACCTTCCTGCTGTAGCAGGGTGATCCCGGCATCCTTTTTGATGGAAGCAATATCCGCCGGATTGGGATAAGGCATAACATGACACTCACCCGCTTTCAACTTGGCATAACGTACTGCAGCATCCGGTGTAATGGCAAACACCAGTTTGTCGATACTGGCTTTGCCGGCCCAATAATCCGGATTGGCCTTGTAGCGTATGATGGCGTCTTTTTGATAGCTGGTCAGCTGAAACGGGCCAGTACCGACCGGATCCTGGTCAATTTTATCCGGTGTCCCCGCAGCACGCATCTTGGCCGCGTATTCAGCGGACATGATTGAGGCAAAATCCATCGCCATATCTGCCAGAAATGGTGCTTCCGGAGCATTCAATGTAAATTTGACTGTATAGTCGTCTACTTTTTCAATGCTTTTGAGCAGCTTGGGCATATCCATGCCATTGAAATATTCGTAGGTGCCGCCAGACAGTTTGAAGTCCGGATGGGTTTTAACCCATTGCCGGTTAAAACTGTACAGTACGTCGTCGGCATTGAAGTCACGACCGGGTTTGAAATTCTTGGTGGTCTGGAATTTCACCCCCTTACGCAAATGAAAGGTGTAACTGAGTCCATCTGCAGAGGCATCCCAGGAAGAAGCCAGGCCAGGTTCTATCTGAGTGGTTCCACGTTTGAATTGCACCAGCTTGTCAAAAATGGTGTGTGAAGCTGCATCAAATGTGGTGCCGGATGTATACAGAGAAGGATTAAAACCTTCCGGACTCCCTTCGGAGCAATAGACCAGTGTTTTTGCCGCCACCGAGGCTGCAAAACCCATGGATACGGCAGCACTGACTGCCAGGATAAGTGACCGATGTCGCATAAAATAACCCTCTTTCGTTGGAGTTGTTCATTTTCTAACGCAGGCTGTCGGCAATGCCGGGATCCCCTGCACATCACTAACAGGACCTTAACACTGAATAAACGGCAAGCCAAACAGTTTTTGCACATAAGTTCATAGCATACTTTTTTCTACTGAGCCGATTTCTCCAAATTCAGTGGTTTTCGACTATAATCGCGCTACTCTAACATTAAGGATCAGGCCTCCTATCCATATGAAGCTTCTTTCATCCCGTCAAGCTGTTGTGACATTCAAATCACTGCTCATTGCGATTTTGTTGGCAACTACTGCGATCATCACGATTCCGGCAACTGCCAATATCAAGCTGGTCGATGCCAAAGATCTGAATCCCTCTGCCGATGAAGCGTTGGCAGCCCATTTTGTCGTCTACTTTCTGCGTCAGGGCCACTACCGCAAGACACCGCTCGACGATGCCATGTCGAGGAAGATCCTGAAACGTTATGTCGCTGCCCTGGACCCATCCCGCAGTTTCTTTTCTGCTGCCGATATTCGCTCTTTCATTCAATACCGCAACAGTCTGGACGATGCGCTGAAACGAGGCAAACTAAAAGCTCCCTTCCAGATATTTCTCAAATTCAGAAAACGTGTGAAAGAGCGCGTGGCTTATGCATTGGCCCTGTTACAACAGGACCTGCCGCTGGACAGTAATGACAGCTTGCTGCTGGATCGCAGCAAGGTGGCCTGGCCGACAGATGCGGCAGCATTGGATTTGATCTGGAGAAAACGGATCACCAATGACATTATCACCCTGAAGCTGGCCGAAAAAAAAGAAGGATCGATTACCGAAACCCTGAAAAAACGCTATCAACGACTACAGCGTCGTACCTTTCAACTGACCCGCAATGATGTCTTTCAATTGTTTGTCAACAGTTACACCCAATCCATCGAACCTCACACCGGCTATCTGTCACCACGCTCCTCGGAAAACTTCAGGATACGGATGAGTCTGTCATTAGAAGGTATCGGAGCCGTACTGGCAGCAGAAAAGGACTACACCGTTGTCCGCAGAATCGTCAAGGGCGGAGCCGCAGATCTGGCCAATGAATTACGGGCGGGTGACCGCATTGTCGGCGTTGGCCAGGGCAAACAAGGCCTCATGACAGACATTATCGGCTGGCGGCTGGATGATGTGGTAGACAAGATTCGTGGCCACCGAAACACCGTGGTTCGTCTCGAGATCCTGCCTGCGGAAAGCGGTCTCGGTGGCAAGACGAAAACCATCGCCATCACCCGTGATCGTATCAAACTGGAAGAACAGGCAGCGCAAAAATCCCTACTCATCCTGCCAGATTCCAATGGCTCCAAAAAACGTTTTGGTGTCATCACCCTGCCGACATTTTATCTTGATTTTGCCGCCAAGGCCCGTGGTGACAAAAACTACCGCAGCACCACCCGTGATGTCGGCAAACTGATCAAGGAACTCGAACAACAGAATATCGATGGTCTGATTGTGGATTTACGCAGTAATAGTGGCGGCTCATTATCGGAAGTAACGAGTCTTACCGGTCTGTTTATACCCACCGGCCCGGTGGTACAGATTCGCGATGCCCGAGGCAATGTGCAGGTAAATAATGACCCGGATTCCTCCGTATTGTACAAAGGGCCGATGGCTGTACTGGTCGACCATGGCAGCGCCTCTGCCTCGGAAATTTTTGCCGCAGCCATTCAGGATTATGATCGGGGCATCATTATTGGCGAAACCTCTTTTGGCAAAGGCACGGTACAAAATTTGATCTCACTTGATCGTTATGCGCCGGGCAATCACAAATTAGGGCAATTAAAGATGACCACTGCCCAATTTTTTCGCATCAATGGTGGCAGTACCCAGTTGCGTGGTGTAGAACCCGATGTCACTATGCCGATCACCCCTTCCCACAGTCGTTTTGGCGAACGAACCCTGGATAATGCCCTGCCCTGGATTACAATCCCGAGCACCAAATATTTACCCTGGAATCAGCGTCAGCTGGCGAAAACCTATCCGCTGATTCGTCCCAGACACCAGCAGCGTATGAAATCCGATCCGGCGCTAAAATTAATCACCGAGGAAATCGACAACATCAATACCCTCAATCAACAGAAAACACTGTCCCTGTCCCTGAAAACACGTAAAAATCAAATGCAGCAGGATGAAAAACGCCGCAAAGCCCGCAACGAGAAACTAAAAAAACTTTTTGCCGAGTCCAATCTAAAAAACCTGATTGTTGACCGTTTGCTGGCGACAAGTGACAACAAGGACGGGCCTGCGGTCTCGCAAATGACAGCCGCCTTTATTCTCAGAGAGGCAGCCAGGACACTGTCTGACAGTCTCTCTGTGACAGACACAGCCGTTATCGGCCTGACGGCCCAAAGTGGTGATCAAGCCACCGAAAATGCGGCTTCAACACAATAACTTCTCCTCCATAACCCCACCTCACGCTACCCAGGTATGAAATTTTCTGATTTTGGGACCAAATTCGTTGAGCATTGCGGTATCCGGCTCTTGATGGATGACCTGGGTGCAGCCATGCACCATGGCCAGGATATTATGATGCTCGGCGGCGGTAATCCGGCCTATATACCCGCTGTTCAGCAACGTTTTAGGCAGGCCATGGAAAACGTTCTACAGCAAAAAGGACGTTTTGAACACATGGTCGGTGATTATGATGCCCCGCAGGGTAACGCTGATTTTATCCAGGCCCTGGTCAAGTTATTCAATCACCACTATCACTGGAATCTGGGGCCAGAAAATATTGCCATCAGCAATGGCAGTCAACATGCCTTTTTTTTGCTGTTCAATCTTTTCGGTGGGTTACGAGAGGGCCAAAACCGACGCATATTACTGCCCATGACGCCAGAGTATATCGGTTACGGTGACCTGGGCCTTACCGGCGAGATTTTCACAGCCCGCAAACCCACGATTGTTCGTGGTGAGTGTCGTTTTTTCAAATACCATATTGATCCTTCGCTGTTGAACATCGAGCAGGACACCGCCGCGATCTGTGTCTCTCGACCCACCAACCCGACCGGCAATGTACTGACCAACCAGGAGGTTCAGACTCTTTCCGAACTGGCTAAAGCGCACGGCATCCCCCTGATTATCGATAATGCCTATGGCATGCCCTTCCCCAGCATTATTTTCAATGAAGTGGCGCCGTTATGGGAACCTCATATTATCCTCAGCATGAGCCTGTCCAAGCTGGGATTGCCGGGTGTTCGAACCGGCATCATTATCGCCAATGAGACGGTGATCAATGCCATCACCAATCTTAATGCCGTACTGGCGTTATCGATCGGCAGTTTTGGACCGACTCTGGCCGGAAATTTGATTGAAAGCGGAGAAATTCTTCGTCTCAGTCAAGAGGTGATACGCCCGTTCTATCAACAACGGGCGGAACAGGCCGTAGACTGGGTTGATGAGGCCATGGCAGATACGCCTTGTCTGATCCATCAACCTGAAGGGGCAATCTTCCTGTGGTTATGGTTTCCGGAGCTGCCAATCAGCAGCCAGATACTTTATGAACGTCTGAAAAAACGTAATGTCCTTGTCATTCCAGGCCATCACTTCTTTCCCGGCCTGGAAGAAGAGTGGCAACATCGTCATGAATGCATCCGAATCACCTATTCCCAGGATCCGGACATGGTCAAGGCCGGAATCGGTATTATCAGTGAAGAAGTCAGAAAAGCCTATGATGAAGCTTCCGTCGACCGGCCCTCGCTACGCTCCTTGTAAATAAAGTACAGATTACGGGCATAGATAAACAGCCCGGTAAACTGACCAACAATAAATACCGGATCACGACGGTGGATTGCATAAGCCAGTAACACAATGCCCCCTGACAAACTGAAATACCAGAACGCCAACGGGATGACCGAGCGGCGCACTTTTTCGCTATGCAGCCACTGCACCAGAAAACGCATCGAAAAAAGACCCTGACCGAGAAACCCAACAGCCAGCCACCAGGAATTGATTGTACCCATGTTTACTCCACCTCGATGACTGCTGTTATACGGGAACGACGTTTGAGCCAGTAAACTCCGGCCAGATCGACAAGCCCGGCCCATAAACGATTATTCAAGCCATATTTGGACACCCCACGCTGGCGGCTGCGATGTGACACCGGCACAGACATTACCTGATAACCTGCGCGACGTATCAGTGCCGGCAAAAAACGATGCATGTGATCGAAATACGGCAGCTCGAGAAATAACTGACGCTGAAATAATTTCAGACCACATCCCGTGTCCGGTGTGGCATCACCCAGAATCGCAGAGCGAACCGAATTGGCAATTCGCGATGATAGTCGTTTCAGCCAGTCGTCATGACGCGATTTGCGCCAACCGGCCAACATCCCGATTTCTGTGGATTGGCGTTGTGGATGTGACCACAAGGTGGCAATATCTGCCGGCGGATTCTGACCATCACCGTCCAGGGTGACGATCCACAATCCGCGGGCCGCCCGGATTCCGGAACAGATCGCCGTGCTTTGACCACTACGTTGCTGATGCTGCAAAACACGTAACCGTGTATTCACTGTACGCAAGTCATGCAACAATTCAATACTACCGTCTGTACTGCAATCATCAACATAGAGCACCTCATATTCGATATTAAGAGGCTCAACAGCGGCAGTGATTTCATGCAACAGGGATTCAATATTGTCCAGTTCATTGTAAACCGGCACGACTACAGAAAGATCGATAGAGCAAAGCGGTTCGTCAGTCGAACCCATGGGAACCTCGAGAGCAAAAGAATAGGGGAGACACGTCTATACAGTATAGACAACCAGACCATTAACGGGGCGGCAAGCGGCGGGATTCTAACAAATTTATGCCCCCACGTCCTGAAAACACACGCTTACCTGCCTGCCCTGCTCTTCTCTGATATTGCCTAGTCGATATTGTTCAGGCCCAGATGTAAACCAGTGTTGTAAATCAAAATTCATTCATCATCAATTTCACGAGGCTGCTGTTACAGTTGGCACTGCAACCACTCAGTGAATGCGGACTGTTTTCTTCACCGATTGCCACAAGATTCGAGAAAATCAGCTATCATGTCACGTAATCTTACGACAGGGGGATTAAGACATGAGAATATCAAAAACACTATTTGCAATATCATTGTTTTTTATGGCTTTATCGGTATTTGCGAAGGACTATACACTCAGTGTCGCCAAGCTTCCCTTGTATTCCGAAAGTCCAACGAAAGGGATCCTGATTGATGTATTACGGGCAATGGACAAAGAATATAAAGACGGAAAATTTATCATCAAGGTTTTCCCGTTTGAGCGCTCGATAAAAAATGTAATTAGTGGAGCCGCGGACTTCCACTTTCCGACTATTGGACCAACGATTTGGGGCAAAGAAAACGACCGCTATGAGAAAAAACTCAATAAAATGGGTTTACGACGTTCAACCTCCAGCCTGACAAAAACACATTTTGCCCTGTATAGCAATCGTG
>CAZTLH010000090.1:0-9217 GCA_964614335.1 uncultured Gammaproteobacteria bacterium | reverse complement strand
ATCTTCTGCACTTTCACACTGGCAGTTTTAATGTAGTTTCAGGTTGGCCCTGACAAATAACTCCATCAATCTGATAAATATTAGCTTTCAGCAACTATCGCCGAGTCAAAAAAGCCAATGAATACAAGAGGCAGGAAAGGATCAAAAAAATAGTTTTCGCAGTGAAATAAACCGCTGAATATTCTGGATGTGCAAGTGTAGCCTCGGCTGGGGTATTTAATCCACCATAGGGGTATAGCACGGATGAAGACGAAAACACTGGGTAGCCGAGCGGCAGCGGGCAGCCAGTACAAAACTGTGGGAGAAACTGCGGACGATGATTGATATCATCCTGTTCAAGAACTGGGAACAATTATTGGGCTTTTGGCTGAACGTCAAAGGCCACGACATCATTGACGGCTACGCCTACTTACGGGGGCACGCCCCTCCGTAAAAGGGCACTCCGTAAAGGGGATATGTCTGCCGTTTGGCCATGAGAATGGGTGCCGAAACACAGCCGATTTTCAATCGGAGGGGTGTCCTTTGCCTGTTGGTCCAGATCACCAAGGTCTGGAGCGGCGCAACAGGCGTGTTGACGACAATTCTACCATTTCTAGAGTGCGTGAATGTACTTTCCGCATCGAAACAACGAATTTTCTCGTGAAAAATTCTCTCACCGATAATTGCTGATTAGCTTCAAAAACACTTGAGTGTTCTGCAGGAACATGTCTAAATTATGGTTTCGAATTCAAATCCGGATTTCTTACCGTCACCCCGCACAAGAACAAGACAGCTTCTCGATAAATAGACAAACCATCTGCGACACTGACCCCACTTCTTTCGGACTCAACAACGATGAAATCATTTTTCAGCCGCGTTATTCACTACCGCTGGGTCATCATTACGACCCTGCTACTGCTGGTCGGTATTGCCCTGTTTGGAGCCGGCAACCTTACCTTTCGCAGCGACTACAAAACCTTCTTCAAATCTGAAAATGCCCAGCTTCAGGCATTTCAGGAAATGCAGAAAATCTATAGCAAAAGCGATAATGTTTCATTCATTGTAGCCCCAAAGAATGACAAGATCTTCACCAGGAGAAATCTTACTGCCATCTGGGAATTGACCGACGCCGCCTGGCAAATCAAGTATAACTCCCGTGTTGATTCCATCACAAATTTTCAATACAGCTGGGCTGCAGGTGACGATTTGCAAATCGAGGATCTGGTACTGGAGCCGGATCAGCTCGATGACAAGGCGATTGCACGCGCTAAAAAAGTGGCTTTGTCCGAACCTTTGCTGGTCAATAAACTGATTTCAAAAAAAGCTGATGTCGCAGTGGTCAATGTCACGATCCGACTGCCTGGTATTGACAAAACCAGTGAAGTGCCCGAAGTCGCAAAAGATGCCAGAAAGATACGCGATACACTCAAAGCCAAATACCCGGATATTAACATTATGTTATCCGGTATGGTCATGCTCAATACCAGTTTCCCGGAAGCCTCACAACATGATGTCTCGACACTGGTCCCGACCATGTTTCTGGTGGTTATCTTCGCCATCGGTGTGCTCTTGAGATCGATCAGTGGAACCCTGGCCACGCTCGTGGTGATCATTACCAGCATTATGACCGCCATGGGGCTGTGGGGCTGGTTTGGGGGTTATCTGACCGGCCCATCGGCAGCTGCACCGACCTTTATCCTGACCCTGGCCGTTGCGGATTGTGTCCACATTCTCACCACTTTCTACTATGAAATGCGTCATGGCATGAACAAAAAAGACGCCCTGATCGCCAGCATGCGAATCAATCTGCAACCCATATTTCTAACCAGTGTGACTACAGCGATCGGTTTTTTAACCATGAACTTCTCCGAGGCGCCGCCATTCGGGCATCTGGGAAATATTGTTGCCCTCGGGGTGACTGCTGCCTTTGTATTTTCGATTACATTATTTCCGGCCTTGCTGATGGTGCTGCCGATACGGGTCAAGCCTGTATCTATCCACCGCAAGGAGCACATGGACCGGCTCGCTGACTTTGTCATCGGCAACAAAAAACGGTTGCTTGTGGTAACCTCTATGCTGCTGCTTGCTGTCTCTGCGCTGGTGCCAAAAAACGAACTGGACGACGATTTTGTTAAATATTTCGATACCAGCGTGCCCTTTCGTCAGGCCACCGATTTTCTCCAGGAACATATGTCGGGGATGGCGACCGTAGAATTATCATTTGACAGCAAAAAATCCTCCGGTATCAATAATCCGGCATTTTTAAAAGCCGTTGCCGATTTTTCTGACTGGTTACGCCGGCAACCGGAAACCGATCATGTCAACACAATCACCGACACCCTTAAACGTCTGAATCGTAATATGCATGGTGATGATCCAGCCTGGTACAAACTACCGGACAAACAGGATCTGGCGGCACAATATCTGCTGCTTTATGAACTATCCCTGCCCCAGGGTCTCGATATCAATAATCAGCTCAATGTCGACAAATCCTCGACCCGGGTACTGGCCACCTTTACCAATTTGAGTACCGATGAAATTCTCAAGCTTGAACAACGGATTCTCAAAAGATTTGAGTCCATGAATACCCCGTTCGATCTCAAGCTGGCCAGCCCCTCCCTGATGTTTGCCCACATTGGTTCGAGAAATATTCGCAGCATGCTGCTAGGTTCCTTTATCGCCCTGCTGCTGATATCACTATTGTTGTGTTTTGCCTTGCGTTCCTTTAAATTTGGCCTGATCAGTCTGTTACCCAATCTTTTTCCGGCAGCATTCTCCTTCGGGCTGTGGGGCCTGTTTGTCGGCGAGGTCGGTCTCGGGCTATCTGTCGTCACCGGTATGACCCTGGGAATAATCGTTGACGATACGATACATTTTCTCAGCAAATATATCCGTGCCAGAAGGGAAAAAAACATGAACCCCGAAGAAGCCGTTCGCTACAGCTTTGCCAGCGTCGGCCGGGCTTTGTGGATTACCACCATGGTGCTGGTGCTGGGCTTTGCCGTTATGGCCACCTCTTCATTCAAGGTCAATGCCGACATGGGTCTTTTGACCGCGGTTACCATTCTGGTCGCACTGGCAGTAGACTTTTTGTTTCTGCCGCCGTTATTGCTGTTATTTGCCAAAGACCCGGCCAAATAACTGGCCAAAAAAACTGCCCAAAAAACTGCTATACCCCCACAAGGATGCCCATCATGAAATCAACCTCCATAGTCATCATCGCCATAACACTGATCCTGGCCAGCGCCACCCCCGTTGCGGCGGATGAAGCTGCGGATAAAGGTCTGCAAATCGCTAAAACAATCAAATCGAGAGATTTAGGCTGGAGTGATGTCCAGGCCACGATGACCATGATTCTGAAAAATTCACATGGCCAGACCAGTACCCGTCATATGCACCTCAAAACGCTTGAGCAGGCACAAGATGGGGACAAAAGCCTGACCGTCTTTGACTCTCCAAATGATGTCAAAGGCACGGCATTTTTAAGTTTCTCCCACCCAAGTGCCAATGATGAACAATGGCTCTATCTACCTGCCCTGAAACGGGTTAAGCGCATTTCTTCGCGCAACAAATCGGGCTCTTTTATGGGCAGTGAATTCGCCTTTGAAGACCTGACATCCTTCGAAGTCGAAAAGTATGATTATCGTTACCTGAAAGATGAAAAACTCAATGGCATCGACACCTATGTAGTAGAGAATCTCCCAAGAGACAAGTATTCCGGTTACAAACGTCGACTGACCTGGGTCGATAAAACCGAATACCGGATGCAAAAGATTGATTTCTATGATCGCAAGAACACACTTCTGAAAACCCTGAGTTTCAATGATTACAAACAATATCTGGGCAAATACTGGCGTGCCAGGAACATGCGGATGGTCAACCATCAGTCTGGAAAAAGCACAGAATTGCAATGGCAGCAATACCAGTTTAAAAAAGGCTTGAAGCAACGTGACTTCAGCAAAAACGCCTTGAAGAGGGCCCGTTGACTGCTTTATGAACAGATTCCTCTTTCCGATATTCCTGCCGCCTGTATTCAGGCAGGGCTTGACACAAACTTTGGTGCTGGCTACTTCACTGGTCTTGCTGGTCGGTACAATTCTGCCCAATCCGGCTCTGGCCACGGACGGCCAGCTGGAGATACGCGGCAATATCGAAGCCCAGCTGCGGTTTTTTAATCAGGCCCCACTATCCACCGATCAAAGCAGCACCGACGTATCCGTAGCAGCAACACCCGAGTTTTTTTACAGCTGGAATGACAGCAAAGACAGTCTGGAACTGGTACCGTTTGGCCGTGCTGATCAACACGACAACCAGCGAACCCACGCCGACATCCGTGAATTCAGCTGGCTTCATGTAGGGAATAACTGGGAATCGCGCATCGGCATACGCAGGGTATTTTGGGGGGTGACTGAGTTCCAACACCTGGTCGACATCATCAATCAGACCGATGCTGTAGAAGATGTCGATAACGAAGACAAACTCGGCCAAGCCATGCTGAACCTGTCTCAGGTCATGGACTGGGGAATACTGGATTTCTATATTTTGCCTGGCTTCAGAGAACGCAGTTTTAGCGGTATCCATGGCCGTCCCCGTTTGGCCGTGATCAACCAGGATCAATCTATCTATGAAAGCTCCGCCGGACGTCATCATGTGGACTATGCCCTGCGCTGGAGTCACAGCATCGGTGACTTTGACCTGGGAATTTCAGGATTCCGGGGCACCAGTCGTGATCCATCGATTATGCCTTCACCCGATCCAACTGCCGCGACTACGCTAATCCCCTTTTATCCACAAATTGCCCAATTCGGTCTTGAGCTGCAAGCGACCACCGATACGTTTCTATGGAAACTTGAAGCGATCCGGAATAGCAACAAGCAACAGGACTTCAGCGCCCTGCAGGGAGGTCTTGAATACACCCAGTATGGTATTTTTGACAGTGGTATCGACCTGGGCTGGTTATTTGAATACGGTTGGGACAGCCGCGGCAAAAATGGCGGCAGTGTAAATCAGAATGATCTCTATCTGGGTAGTCGCTTGACCTTCAATGATGCTGATTCCAGCGAAATGCTGTTTGGACTGAGCTCGGACCGCGACTTTCACTCAACCAGCCTGCTGCTTGAAGCCAGCAAACGTTTCGGTGACAGCATTAAAATCTCTCTGGACTTGCGAGCATTTTCAATCACGAACACAACCGATCCACTATACTCGCTACGGCGGGATAATCACATACAGCTCACGACCCAGTATTTCTACTAATACCAAAGGTTCCAGTTGACGCTGTTCAACAGCCTACAATTACGCCCAACTTTAAACCATACTGATATCAACTTGACGAACGAGGTTGCAGATGATCGACCTTTACTTCTGGACCACACCAAACGGCTATAAACCGCTAATTCTGATTGAAGAGCTGTCGATTGCCTGCCATATTATCCCGGTTGATATAGGAGCCGGTGATCAGTTTGCAGTGGATTTTCTGACCATTGCTCCCAATAATCGAATTCCTGCAATGGTCGACCATGAACCAGCGGATCAAGGTCAAGCCATCAGCATTTTTGAGTCCGGCGCAATTCTCGAATATCTGGCTGACAAGAACGGACGTTTCCTGCCAGTTTCAGCCAGACCCCGGTATCAGGTCTTGCAGTGGCTATATTGGCAAATGGGCGGACTCGGACCCATGGCCGGGCAAAATCATCACTTCGGGCACTATGCACCACTCAAGATCGGCTATGCCATTGATCGTTATGTCAAGGAGACAGCACGCCTGTATGCAGTCATGAACAAACAACTGGCCAGGCATGAATTTCTGGCCGGTGACTATTCCATCGCCGATATGGCCTGTTATCCCTGGGTCATCCCACACCAGCGACAACAACAAGACCTTGATGACTTCCCCCACCTTAAACGCTGGTTCGAGACCCTGCAGAATCGCCCGGCTGTGCAGGCTGCCTACGCCCGGGGTAAAAAGGTCAATACCGGGCAAACCGTGACCGAGGAAGCCAGGGCGGTATTGTTCGGTCAGGATGCCAGCACAATCCGCAGCTGATCGGTTACAATTCCGCGCTGTCTCTTATCCAATAATCCTTCGCTATCCATCAATGAAACATCGCCGCCGTATTCTGGTTACCAGTGCCCTGCCCTATGCCAATGGGCCGATTCATATCGGTCATTTGGTGGAATATATCCAGACTGACATCTGGACCCGTTTTCAGCGTCAGCGTGGCCACGAATGTTACTATGTCTGTGCCGATGATGCCCATGGCACAGCCATTATGCTGCGGGCAAAAAATGAAGGCATCAGTGCCGAGCAGCTGATCGAACGGGTCAAAAAAGAACATCAGACCGACTTTGCCGCCTTTGGCATTCACTTCGATCACTATTACAGCACCCACAGCCCGGAGAACCAGGCCTTTTCCGAAGGCATCTATCAAGCCCTGAAAGACCAGGGTCACATTGGCAAACGTCTCATCGAACAAGCCTACGATGCCCAGGAGAACATGTTTCTGCCGGATCGTTTCATCAAGGGTGAATGCCCGAAATGCGGCAGTCCTGACCAATATGGTGACAACTGCGAAGTCTGTGGTGCGACCTATAACCCAACCGATCTGAAAAACCCGGTCTCGACCGTATCCGGTACAACCCCGGTCACCCGCAGCACCGAACAGATCTTTTTCAAGCTGGCTGATTTCACCGAGCCCTTGCGGGAGTGGATGAACACTGCCGGGCTGCAGCCTGAGGCCCGTAACAAGCTCGGTGAATGGCTCGATGGTGGTCTGCGAAACTGGGATATCTCCCGTGATGCCCCCTATTTTGGCTTTGCCATCCCCGGGGAAAAAGACAAGTTCTTCTATGTCTGGCTGGATGCACCGATTGGCTATATGGCCAGTTTTCAGCATTATTGCAACCAGAATGATCTTAACTTTGATGATTTCTGGCGTTCAGATACCAGCACCGAGCTTTATCATTTTATCGGCAAAGACATCCTGAATTTCCATGGTCTGTTCTGGCCGGCGATGCTCCACGGTGCAGGCTACCGGATGCCAAGCAGTCTGTGTGTACACGGATTCTTGACCGTCAACGGTCAGAAAATGTCCAAATCCCGTGGCACCTTCATTATGGCCAGCACCTTCTATCAGCATCTTTCACCACAATATCTGCGCTATTACATCGCCGCCAAACTCAATCATCATATTGAAGATCTGGATCTGAGCTTTGCTGATTTTCAGCAACGGGTCAATTCGGATCTGGTTGGCAAAGTGGTCAATATCGCCAGTCGCTGTGCCGGCTTTATCGACAAACGTTTTGCCGGTCAGATGGCGTCGAAATTACTGGAGCCAGCACGCTATGAAGAATTTGTTGCGGCCGCAGATGACATCGCTGCTTGCTATGAAAGCCGTGATTTTAATCGTGCGATGCGAAAAATCATGGCCCTGGCAGACCAGGCCAACCAATATGTCGATGCCCGAAAACCCTGGGAAGTAGCCAAACACCCGGATCAGACTGCCGACCTGCACGAAACCTGCAGTATGGGGCTAAATTATTTTCTGGCCCTGATGACCTGGCTGGCACCGGTGATACCGGAACTGGCCGACAAGGCTGCCGACTTGTTCAATATCGAATCACTCACCAACACAGCAAGCTGGAATCGTTGTCAAAGCCCTTTACTCGGTCAACAAATCAAGCCCTTCAGACACTTTATCCAGCGCATCGAAAGCCGCCAGATTGATGCCATCATCAATGACAGCAAACAGAGTCTGAACGATATGAACCTCAATTCCACAGCCAGCAAAAAAAAATCTGCGACCACAAAGAGCGAGCCAGCGGTCTCATCAGACAACGATTTCATCGGCATCGATGATTTTGGCAAAGTCGATCTCCGCCTCGCCAAAATCATCCACGCCAGTGCCGTCGAAGGGGCCGATAAATTACTGCAACTGACGCTCGATCTCGGCACCGAGAAACGCCAGGTCTTTGCCGGTATCAAATCGGCCTATACACCGGAATCCCTGATTGGCCGTATGACGGTGATGGTTGCCAACCTGGCTCCACGCAAGATGCGTTTTGGTGTATCCGAGGGGATGGTACTGGCCGCCGGCCCTGGCGGATCGGAGATATTTCTGCTCAGCCCCGATGACGGAGCCCGGCCCGGTATGCGGGTGAAGTGAGTATCCAAAAACCGGATGTGGCCATGCTAGACGCCTGTCTACCACAAACCCAGTGCCAACGCTGCGGTTACCCGGATTGCCTGCAATACGCGAAAGCGCTACACCGTAGCCAGGCAAAGATCAACCGTTGTCCACCGGGTGGTGATGCCAGTATTGTCTTGCTGGCAAAACTTCTTGATCAGCCGGTAGTGGCACTGGATGCTGAACTCGCTGCCTTGCCACCACACCGGCCGGTGGTCATCGTCGAGGCGGAGTGTATTGGTTGTACTCTCTGTATTCAGGCTTGTCCTGTCGATGCCATTATCGGCGCCCCGAAACGATTGCATACGGTGCTGCAGGACTGGTGCACCGGTTGTGCATTGTGTCTTCCGGCCTGTCCTGTGGACTGTATGCATTGCCTGCCATTGGCGCCGGCTGTGTTCCGGGACAGTCGCTGGCCTGAATTCAGCGAACCACAGGTTGCACTGGCCCGGCAACGATATCAGACCCGCAGAAAACGTCTACAACGAGCTGCTCAACAACGTCGCCAACGTATCAGCCATCGACAATTACGCTACAACATCCAGGCGGCTGTGGCTCGTGTCAGGGCTAGGAGGCAACCGAAGTGAACCGCAAGCAGCGTGAGCAATTCTTTCAGCTTCTGCAACAGCAGGATCCTGCACCGGCCACCGAACTGGTCTATCACAGCCATTTAGAATTATTAATCGCCGTCATGCTGTCTGCACAATCCACCGATGTTGCCGTCAACAAGGCCACACAAAAGCTTTTTGCCGTGGCCAATACCCCACAAGCTCTGCTGAACCTGGGTGAATCGGGTCTGAAATCGTATATTCGCACCATTGGTCTTTATAACAGCAAGGCGCGTCATATTCTCCAGACTTGCCAGCGCTTGCTGGATGACTACTCCGGCCAGGTCCCTGACCAGCGAAACGCGCTGGAAAGCTTGCCCGGTGTGGGTCGCAAAACGGCGAATGTCATACTCAACAGTGCTTTCGGCCAAGCCACGATTGCGGTCGACACCCATATCTTTCGTCTCGGCAACCGTACCGGTCTGGCAGCGGGTAAAACCGTTC
>CAZTLH010000089.1:0-9301 GCA_964614335.1 uncultured Gammaproteobacteria bacterium | reverse complement strand
GGCTCATATAGGTATGCAGGATTAATTCTGCGGCTACGGCATCACGCAGATTATTTCGTTTTATGCTGCGGGTTTGCCCATTGCGTAATTGTAATTCTGCCTGATCACTGCTCAATCGTTCATCGCTCATGATCACCGGGATTTGATAGCGGGTCTGCAAGTTTTTTGCAAACTTCCGGCAGCGTTTACTGAGGTCACTTTCACTGCCATCCATGTGTAGTGGAAGACCCACTACCAGGGTGTCCGGGGTCCATTCCTGAATGACAGCCCCCAGCATTTTCCAGTCGGGCTTGCCTCCGGAGAATGGCAGGGTGCTTAGTGCCTGGCTGGTAGCCGTTAAAGTATTGGCGGTAGCAACGCCAATTTTCTTGCTGCCATAATCGAAGCCAAGCAGACGCTGGCCTGAAACAGGTGGTCGTTTGTTGTGTTGGTCAGGCATGACCAATTTGAGAGGAAACCATGGCGATATCGATGCCAAGCAGGGCTGCAGCCTGTTGCCAGCGTTGTTTGACTTCTGTGTGGAAGACAATGGATTCATCCTGTTTTATAAACAGCCAGGAGTTCTGTTCGATTTCCTGTTCCAGTTGCCCGCTCTGCCAGCCGGCATAACCCAGGGCGATCAAACGTCTGGGTGGGCCCTGATTGTTGGCAAATGCTTCCATGATGTCTTTGGAGACGGTCAGTGACAATTGTTCATTGATGGGCAGGGTGCTGGCATATTGATAACGGGCGTCATGCAAAACCAGGCCTCGTTCGGACTGTATCGGGCCACCGAGAAAAACCGGGTCATCTGCTGTCCCGGATTCTTTAGTTGGAAGATCCAGTTGATCCAGTATGTATTGCAAAGTGAGATTGGATTGGCGGTTAATGATGACACCCATTGCGCCTTCAGGGCCATGCTGACAGATCAGGGTCACCGTTCTTTCAAAGTGAGGATCTGTCAGAGAAGGCATGGCGATCAAAAGGTGATCGACCAGTGATGGAAATTCAGCCATATTCAATCGAGAGCTAGGTCAGTTGCAAGCAAGTAAAATATAACATATTCAGCAGGAAGCTGTTCGAGAATAGGAGCCTCCTGGTCCGAGGTGCTTAACTATCGACTGCTCAGATGATTGTTGCGCATAAACTTCCAGGTTCTGATGATGTGTAGAATATCGACATTTTGACGAATTCCGGGTGAGAATACAGCAAACGGCGTAGCCAGTTTAACGATTCGAATAGCCGCATCGTCCAGCACCTGATGACCGGAGGAGCGGAGGATGGAGATCGTACGAACTGTGCCATTCGGGTTAATGGCAACGTCCAGAACCAGTTTCCCGGACAAGCGTCGGCGACGAGCCTCCTCTGGGTAGTTTAAATTGCCTATTTGTTCCACCTTCAGTCTCCAGGCTTCCATATAGGTGGCATAGAGGTATTCACGCGTGCGTGCGCTGATGTATTTGCTGCGAGGACGTTTTTGATACGCTTCCCAAAGCTGATTGAGTTCGGCTTCAAAATGTGCGGCTTCCTGCTGTTCAGTGCTGGTATGTTTGATGTTTGTCGTAGTGTTCCTTTGTTGGTTTTTTTGGACTTGTTTGCCAGTTTGCAGCTTGATAGCGGAGGACAGTTTTCGGCTAACAACACTGGGTGATGTGGCTGCCTGACGATTAGTCTGGGGTGGCGATGAGTGTGAGTTTACTATTGACTGACCACTAGCCGGTAGTGACGGGCTACGTGGGCGGCTGCTGTGATCACGATTGCCACCGCCGTCCTGGTTGGCCTGTGCCAGAAAATCTGCTTTTTTGGGGGCAAGTGAACTGCGACTATTGACCAGTACAATATCCAATGCGGGTAGTGATGTCTGGCGATGATTTTGCCAGATTGTGAAGCTGGTGCCCAGAACCAGTATCAAATGCAGTAGTAGTGACAGGAACAGGGTCAGACCGAAACGGTCATTGTCAGAAAATTCCTGTAAATCGTCGGCTGTGATCATACGGCAAATGTCAGGATGCGACAGAAAGCATCCACGGTATTCTGATGGGACAGGGATTTTGATGATGACGCATTCGATAAGATATTGCCAGTAATAATACATCGTGCCTGTGTATTATTGTGGTTATTGGATGGATATTTGACAGCTGTTTGGGCCAAAGTATATTGCAGCATTGGCGCTACATGCTTTGAAAAAGAATTGATATTGTAGCAGAGGATAGGCAAATCTGGCACGATGGTTGTATCTCATACTGACATCTCGGCCACATTTCACCCGGTATCTTCTGAAAATCGTAACTGGCCGAACTCTACAGGACTACTTTGTATCTAAACCGCTGAAGAATCGAGTACCGAATTGCTGATCAAAATGATGATACGTGCCAGGTTGGTGTTGATGAAAGCAATGCTGGCGTGGTTTAAGGAAGACGATCCACAGCCTGCACTACTGCAGATGATTGCTGTGGTACGGAAAATTCAAAAACTGGAGATGTCCTCCAACCGGGACGAAATATGGGAATTAGCGGGTGCGTTGCTCATGGACATGGAGCAACATCGAAAAAAAGCAGACCCTCAATTTACTGTGTTGCTGCGACGGCTGGATCAGGACCTGAGGAGTCTTATTCGAGGAGAAGAGCGAAGCGTTGATTTGGCTTTGGCCGCCGATGTGCGCCGGGCCAGGTCGAGATTATCGGTGAACCCATATCATCGGGAAGTATTAATTCTTGATGATTCTTCTATGGCCCGCAACTTTGCCTGTCGAATTTTGAGGGAAAAGTACCATGTAGTCGCTGTGGCTGATGGCAAAGCCGCGTTGGCCCGAATCACTCAGAAATTACCCGATTTGCTGATTATGGATATTGAAATATCAGACATTCGAGGGGAAGAACTGGTATTAAAACTTCGCGGGAATGCAGGCACAGCCGTAATCCCAATATTATTGTTATCCTCAAATGTCAGTTCGAATCGTGCACTTAAAGGCGGTTTCGCTGCGGTTTCATGGTTGGACAAACCCTATCAGAGTGATGACCTGCTGCATGCGGTGCACGCAGCATTAGCACAGGAATAAGGTCTTTTGCGTCTGTAAACAAGTCGAAATTTATCACTAAATCAGATGCCTTAGAAATCAGATAATTTAGAATGCGCCAGATGCTCAAGCAGATTCCTGAATGATTTGTAATGCCCGACGGTGCAGGACCGGGTTGGCGGCAGCCAGTGCAGTTCGGTAGTTGGTCATGGTTAATGGCAGGCCTTCAAGATCGGTGATGACCCCGCCGGCTCCTTCAATGATCGGCACCAGTGGCAGAATATCACAGGGCTTCAGGTCGGCTTCCATGACGATATCAATATCCCCGCTTGCAAGACGGGCATAATTATAGCAATCTCCGCCGAAGCCGCGAAAACGGCATTGCTGGGCGAGGGTTGAAAATTGTCGTTGCTGTTGATCGTTGAGCATATCCGGTGTTGTGCAGTAGATTCTGGCATCAGCCAGTGCGGTCCCGGCACTTTGACAGGTCTGCCCATTGAGTTGGCTGCCGAGTGACGCAGCGCCTGACCAGCGTTCATCGAGGGCCGGGATATCGGCGATGCCAAGGACCGGGTTCCCCTTATACATAAGACCGATCAGGGTACCGAACAGAGGGATGCCGGAGACAAAGCTTTTGGTGCCATCAATAGGATCGATAACCCAGACTAGATCCTTGTCGGCATTCACATCACCGTGTTCTTCTCCCGAGACGCCATGGTCAGGGTATTGTTTCAGAATGGTTTGTTGTAAAGCCAGCTCTGTGTTCTTGTCGGCGATGGTGACGGGACTGGCGTCAAACTTGTTCTCGATATCCAGCTTATGACGAAAAAAACCCATGGTGATTGGGCGGGCCAGGTTCGCCAGAGTATCGGCAAAAGCCAGAAAGCCCTTGATTTGTTGTGGGGAGAGAACAGCGGATTTTTTCATCGGTATGCCGGGATCCTTAAGGGTGAAGAATGAATCGTAGTATACTGCGATTTTTCAGCCTTGCGATGACGCGTGCGCAGGAGTTCCGGCGAATTACCGATGACTAATTCAATCCCGTTTTGGGGCCTGTGACCGCTGGATCGGGCAAAGTACTATCAATATTTTGCGAAAGTGGCGCTACGGGTATCTGGGAACAGACTGTCCAGGCGCTTGTCAATAATTAATGGAGTTCCGAAATGTCTACAGAACCGCGCTTTTTAATTGTCGATGGTTATAGCAAACAAGGCCGTGAGGAGTTGGAGAAAGGTGGGGCAACCCCGGCTGGAGTGCTCTATCACCGTATGCTGGAGGGCTGTCATCCAGGTTGTATTATTGATACTGTACATCCGGCAGATGCCGGTGATGAATTGCCAGAAGGCACTGCACTGGCTCATTATGATGGTATTACCTGGACCGGATCCAGTCTTACTGTCTACAAGGAAGATGACGAAATGGTGCGACGGCAAATTGCCTTTGCCCAGGCCGCATTCGCTGCCGGCGTGCCACAGTTCGGCAGTTGCTGGGCCGCACAGATTGCAGTTACCGCAGCAGGCGGTCTTTGTGCCCGCAATCCTGCCGGCCGAGAGCTCGGGATTGCCCGCAAGATCCAGTTGACCGCTGCCGGTTGTGGCCATCCCATGTATGAGGGCAAGCCGGCTGTGTTTGGTGGCTTTATCAGTCACGATGATGAAATTACACATCTCCCGGCCAGCGCTGTGCGTCTGGCCGGCAATCGTTTTACCCGGGTGCAGGCGGTATCGGTCAGCCATCGTGGCGGTACCATGTGGGCTGTGCAATATCATCCTGAATACAATCTGCATGAACTGGCGCGGCTGATGTTTTGTCGTCGTCAGGCGTTGGTCAAACTTGGTTTTTTTCAGGATGAAGAGGGTTGCAAGGTGTTTACCGATAACCTCGAGACCGTGCATTGGGAACCTGGTCGGCGAGACCTGGCCTGGCAGTTAGGTGTTGATGAGGATGTGATGGACGAGGATGTCCGGCAGCTGGAAGTCCGTAACTGGATACGTCATCAGGTGTTGCCCGGGATGCGTGCTTGACCGGTAGCAATTCCCGCTGGAAAATTCGATAACAAGGGTTTGTTGGCAGCGCTATAACTATTGGACAAGAAAACAGTCAGGCTCCTAGGGGATGTATTTGGCCCAATTAAAATGGCCTAATTAAAATCGATAGACCGCCTGATTAAATACATTTTGCACAAAGAACAGTGCTATAAAGCACAACACCGCGGCCAGTATCGGTGCGACTACCCAGCCGAGTGCGATCCTGCCCAATTTGCGCCAGTGAACCTCACTCCCTCCCTGTAGCAGGCCGATGCCCACCACGGCACCGATAATGGCCTGTGAGCTGGAAACCGGTACCAGTGCCGGGGCCGGCAAATGCCACTGTACGAGAAAATCATGCAGGGGTTGGGAGGCAAACAAAAACAATACCAGTGAATGAGCGATCACCGCTACCCACGCTGCAATCGGTGTCAATGGCAGCAGGTCACGTCCAATGGTCAGCATAATACGGTAGGAATAGGTAAAAACACCAACTGCGATGGCGAGCCCGCCGAGTAAAAACAGCTGTTCAGTGGAGTTGAGTATCTGCCCGCCTGGAAGGATGAAATCGGTAAAGGGTGAGACCGTGATAAATACTCCCATGACGTTGCCGATGTTGTTGGCGCCGAGACTGTAGGCTCCAAAGGCGCCAGCCAGCAGCAGGCCGAGCCGGGTATAGGCATCCTGACGAAACAAATGGATCGGGGTATTACGCAATAGACGCCGAACCAGTAGCAGTAGCAGGATGGCAAATACACCGGCCAGGATCGGGCTGGCCACCCAGGCGATCGCAATTTTTGACAGGGCGAGGGTGTCTGTTGGCTTGTCGGCAAACAGGTTCCAGCCCAATATGGCGCCGACGATGGCTTGGCTGGTGGAAACCGGTTGTCCTGACTGAATCATGATATAGACCGCTGCGGCGGCAGACAGGGCGACCACGAAGGCGCCAGCGATGGCATTGACCTGGCCCAGTGTGCCCAGGGTTTTGGCTGCACCGGCGCCGCTTGAGAGGGCGCCGAGTATGATGAAAATACTGCAAATAATCGCTGCTGTACGAAATTTCACCATACCGGTACCAACCGCAGTACCGAACACATTGGGTGCATCGTTGGCGCCCAATGACCAGCCCAGAAACAGCCCGCTGCTGAGGAAAAAAAGCGTGGTGATGTCCATGCCCTGGCAGACCCTTATATTCTGCGTTTTATGGCGTAAATAGTAATGGTGTCACCAACATCTTCAGCCGCATTGGCGAGATTGTCGATGTGCTCGACAAAATAACAGAGATGTCGTTTTTCTTCGAGTGGCAGGTCACTGGCAAAGACCGTGCGCTGGATTGATGTGCTGATACGATCTGCTTCGGTTTCATAAAACATCACTTTGGCAATATGATCGCGAACGGCGGAAATGTCGCGGAAAAATGCTCTGGTTGCCAATACAACAGACTCAACACAGGTGATCACTGTTTTTGTTAACTGCAGATAACCTGCACTACAGTCCCGGGGGATATTTGGTTGCTGAATGGAGAAACGAAACAAATTGCCCTGGCAGATATTGATCAGACCGTCGAGGTCCTCGAGCAGACGCATGACATCACCGCGTAAATCCGGAATCAGGGTCTGTTGGTAGAGTTCCACTTCAATGGTACGGCGCAGATTGTCACCGCGGCTTTCTATCTTTTCCACCTGGCCGAGGTAGACATCAAATTCCCTTTCATCGTTGACTGATAAATAGCACTCAATCGCACTGAGGAAGGTCAGGCTTGCTTTTGTGATTTGGTCGAGAAATTCGTCCAGCTGCGTCTCAATGGCGCGATGTCTGCCCAATAAGTGCAGGTGATTGCCCAGCTTCATGGTGTTTCATTCCAGACGGCTATGTTCAGTTTGTTTTCATCCAGGACAGGCTCCTGGGAGGACTATCCTGGAATAGGAGTCGAGCGGTTTGTTGCTCCTGCAAAACCGGCACTTCCGCCATCCATGGCGGTCGTAACGAGGGAAAGCGGGTGAGGTAGCATCTCATGATTTGAGGCGAATACTCGTTGTCTTTAACGAAAATCTGGTCAAAGTCTGATTTTTCGCTGTAGGCTCTCTATTCTCGGACAGCATTCTAGTGTATCACTATTGGTCTTGAAGCATATTCTTCTATATCACAAAGTCAATACTCAGTTCATGTCGATTTCGTAGCAGGCAACGGAATTGCCGCGAGTGTGCATGTTTTTTTAGCGGACTCGATAACCTTACCAGGCCAAAATTCGATTTCAGACATGCTGATCAAATCTTCTGGAGTATTGGTACGAAATCGCAAACTATTCAACAGCCGTCTAGATTTTGAATTGGCCAACGATATTTTTCAGTTTGTTGGCCAGTTTTAACAGGTTATCGCTGGCAGAAGCAGTCTGTTGTGCGCCAGCGGCGGAGCGGTTACAGATTTCTGTTACACCGACCACGTTGGTGTTGATGTCTTCTGCTACTACACTCTGCTGCTGTGCAGCACTGGCAATCTGGGTGTTCATATCACTGATTTGATTGATTGATTCTGTTAATTTATTCAGTGCATCGCCCGTTTCATCTGCATAATCACGCCCTTTTCTGGCCTGTTCGTTGCTTTCATTCATGGCATTGACAGCCTCTTTTGAGGCGGACTGTAAACGTTCGATCATCTCCTGTATTTCCTGAGTCGATTGTTGGGTGCGTGAAGCCAGTGTGCGTACTTCATCCGCGACCACTGCAAACCCTCGGCCATGTTCGCCGGCCCTGGCGGCCTCGATTGCTGCATTGAGTGCCAGCAAATTAGTTTGCTCGGCGATGGTTCGTATAACATCTAGAATACCACCGATTTCCTTGCTGTCCTGTTCCAGACGACCGATAACAGTAGCCGCCTGTTCAACCGTTTTTGTCAGGTTCTTTATGGCGATGACACTTTCCTGGGATGTGTTTTTCCCATCCCCCGCTTCATTGCGTGCCCGCAGGGCACCACCGGCGGCCAGTTCGGCATTTTTCGCGACTTCCTGAATCGTGGCTGTCATTTGGTTGATGGCGGTTGCGGCATGATCCATTTTCGATTTCTGTTGGTTAATGCCGGTATTGGTTTCTTCTGAGACAACCGACAGTTGGGTCGCAGATGTGGTCAATTCAGTTGCGACATCATTAAATTGCTGGATTAGATCTTGCAGTTTCTGCATAAAACGGTTGAACCAACCTGCCAGATCGGCAATTTCGTCGTTACCCTTGTCATCCAATCTGCGAGTCAGGTCACCTTCGCCTTCAGCGATATCTTTTACAGCCAGGACGGTTTCCTCGATGGGTTTTACCATGATTTTGGAAAACAACCAGCCCAGAAGAGCGCCGATGATCAATACGGCCAATGAGAAGCCCAACATAATTGTAGTAAGCGTCGATCTTAGTGCGCCTTGCGCGTGTAATGCTTCGTCACGATCGATTTCTGCTAGAACGGCCCATCTCAGGCCCAGAAGATTTAGCGGACTATAGGCGGTCAGGACCGTGATTCCTCTAGAGTCCAGGTGTTTTTCAAAACCGGTTTGACCGGCAAGTGCATTATTGACCGGTGAACTGTCAATTTGCTGGAGTCCTATGGTCGTATTCTTGGCCTTTATGGTTGCCAGTGTGGGAGATGATACACCAGACTTTTTGGCTTCTTCAATATAGGCCTGTGGCATTTCAATCAATCGTCGGTTGTTTGATCGCATTATTTTGTCAGTGCCGACAAGATAGCTTTGACCAGTCAGACCCAGACCGACTTCTTGCCATTTGTCGTGGTTAGTCATAATGTTCGAAAGTTTGTCTGGATTAATTTGCAAAACCAGGACACCGATTTTCTTGTCTTTTTTGAAGACTGGTGAGGCAATAAAACCAGCCTGATTATCATAGGCTGGAGCAAACGGAGCAAAATCTGACATCACAACAGCATTTTTCTGTTCTGTCTGGTTAGCAGTCCGGAATATTTTACCCAGTCCACTATTGGCGAATGGTCCATCTTTAAGAGAAGTCCCAAAGTCGGCGAATTTGGCCACGGAGTAGATTACATTGCCAGTTTTGCTGTCGACCAATAAAATATCGGAAAATCCGAATTCTTTTTTGTAAGCCAGGAACGAAGGATGATAACGAGCGTGCATGATGCCATAGAAGGAGGTATTGTCTGGCTTGAGCAAATCGTCCTTTTTCCCGAGTGGATTGTTGTTGGTTGGAATAAAGGTGTGTTGCAGGGACACAGTTGCTTCAGGAAGTTTCGGTACCCATGTTCCAAGTCTGGGTTTGACTGGGGG
>CAZTLH010000088.1:0-9305 GCA_964614335.1 uncultured Gammaproteobacteria bacterium | reverse complement strand
TTTATTATCCATTATTAACAATGAGTTACAATTTTGTTTGATAAGAGGCTGTCCGGGAATCGGCGACGATCGGCTTGTTGCTCCTGCAAAACCGGCACTTCCGCCATCCATGGCGGTCGTAACGAGGGAAAGCGGAATTGAGGCGAGTAGTGGCACAGGGATGTGCCGTTGACGAACCCAAGGATGGAATACGGATATATTTAACGACGTAGGGGAAATCTGACCAAAGTCCGCTTTTTCGCAGTAGACGCCCATTCCCGGACAGGCTCCTGGGGCAATTAGCAGCCGGCAGAAAGTCCGGTATTATTTGGCCTTGAATTTCAGGGCCACGGAATTGATGCAATAACGCAGACCCGTGGCAGTCGGTCCATCATCGAAAACATGACCCTGGTGGGCGCCACAGCGGCTACAGACCACTTCCTGACGTAGTATACCCAGACTCGTATCTTCATGAATTGCCAGACTTGCTGTTTCCAACGGGGCATCAAAACTCGGCCAGCCACAACCTGATTCAAATTTATTGTCAGAGCCAAACAACGGCTGATCACAGCACACACATTTGTAGACGCCTTTTCCCCACTGCTGGTTATACTCGCCGGTATAAGGTGCTTCCGTCGCTTTTTGCCGGCAAACCCTGTACTGGTCCTCAGTCAGCCGATTGCGCCATTTCAGCTCTTCTTCAGACAACGACATGGTCTATGCCGATGGATCGATGGCAGCATAATGCTGCTGAGCCAGCTTACAACGCGCCAGATAACCTTGACGGGCAAGCTGCATATCGTTAACAAACCAATCCAGTTCATCCAGTGTAAATGCCTGTGGTCCATCTACCAGCGCCGTATCGGGCTGTGGATGAAAATCAACAAGTACCATATTAGCACCAGCGATGACGCCTTGCGCGGCAGCATGCATTAAATCCGGGATCCCATCCGGTGCCTGCAAGCGATTTCCAACCGAATGGGATGGATCGACACAGACCGGCATCAGGGTCAAACGCTGGACGGTGGGTACCAGTGCGAAATCGACAAAATTTCGATGTGGCAATCCGAGATGTGATTTCATTCCGCGCAAACAAAAAATGACACGCTGGTTGCCTTCGCTGGCCAGATATTCTGCGGCATTGAGTGATTCTTCAAGAGTGATGCCAAAGCCGCGTTTGAGCAAGACTGGAAATTCCTGCTGTCGGCCAGCTGCCTTCAGTAATTCAAAATTCTGGGTATTCCGTGTGCCAATCTGCAGCATGACACCGGTCGGATGACCGGTTTTGCTCAACGCGGTGGCGATTTCGTCAATCTGGGAATCATGGGTAATTTCCATGGCGATAACACGAATGCCATATTCGCCTGCCAACTCGAATACCCAGGGTAGACAATCTGCTCCCAGGCCCTGAAATGAATAGGGATTGGTGCGCGGTTTGAACGCCCCCATACGGGTACAATGCAAGCCACGGGCTGCCACAGCTCGCATTACCTGTTCAACATGTTCACGTGTATCTACGGCACAAAGTCCGGCAAAAATATTGAAACTGTTCTGGGTAAATTCCACCCCGTTATAAAAAAATCCGGAATCGCGGGAATCCTCATTATGACGTCCTAGCAGACGATAATCCCTGGATACCCGTACCACCTTGTCGACATCCTGTAATGCCGAGATCTCTTCCATATCGAGTTTAGAAGTATCTCCGACGACAAAGATTTCAGTCAGAACCTGCTGGGCTCCGATGACATGGTGTAACTGGGTACGGACATTAGGCTTTTCGGCCAGCAGTTCCATCACGGCCTGACAGGAACTGGAGGCCGCATCAATATCGGGTTTTAGAATGATAATCATCAGGTTTCAATAGGTAGGTTGCGGGTATTGCCCCATTCTGCCCAGGCCCCGGCATAACCACTGACCCGGGAAAACCCCAGGTGTTTGAGCATCCAGTAGGTATAGGACGAGCGGTGATGGGTCTGGCAATAAGTAATGACATGCTGGTCCGGAAAAATATCCAGATCGGCCAGACGTTGAAGCAGGGTTTCTTTTCCCAGCAGACGGCTTTGATGTTGCTGGTCCATGGCATCGGTCCAGTTAAAGTTTCTGGCCCCCGGAATATGGCCACCGCTCATGGCAAACACCTTGCGACCAGAAAATTCCTCCGGACTTCGGGCGTCCAGTAAACGCAGTTTTGGCTGATGCAGGTGTTCAAATACGAAATTCATATCCACCAGGGCTGCAGTGGTTGACTGAAGCTGTAACGCGTACCCGGTGGGCTGATTCATGTCAGACTCGATGGTCTGATTTTCATGTGCCCAGGACAAAATTCCACCATTCAGTAACGAGCCGGATGGCAAGCCCACAGCATCCAGTGTCCACAGCAGACGACAGGCGCGACCACCGCCTTCATCATCATAGGCAACTATGGGCCGACCATCTCCGATACCGTGACGGCCCAGAGCTACCGCTAAATGTTGCAGCGGTGGCAACAAACCCGGGACTGGGGGTTGACCCAATACCAAATGTCCGTAATCGAGGTGAATCGCACCGGGTACATGCGCCTGCCGATAGGTCGCCTCTTTTCCGAGGTCTATGATCAGCACCTCTTCAGGAAGACATCTTGCCAGTTCGGTGGCTTCGATAACAAATGGTAATTTCGGCATATTCATGGCAGCGCGATTGTAGCCTATTGTCCCGGCATCGTGGGCAAAGTTTGCCAGTCAGTCGTCAGTAACAGCAATCAACAGCACGTCAAGAATTGTTTCTAACCCTGAGAGCGGCGATACAGACAGGCGCTCCTGCTGACTCAGGATTCACGGACTGTTTTTCCACTCAATGGCCATTGGACTAACTGAGCTGAAAGCATCCAGCAAATTCCTTGTCCCATAATCCTGGCGCGAGGAACTGCGATAATGATGGTCAATCGTAATGAAGGGCTTGCAACTGCTGTTGAAGATTACACAATCTGTCCGGCGTGCCAACATCTGACCATTGCCCGGTATAGATTTCACCCGATATTCTGCTCCGGCAAGCCTGCTGGATTAACAGCGTTGCCAACGGAAATGGTGTTACCACCTGGCCCTCAAACAGCACCTTGCGATAGCAACCGATGCCAGCAAAGGTCAGGGCGGACACCGGTTGTTGTGGTTCGGAAACAACAACCAAACCTTCTTGCAAGAGAAAGTCCCCCTGCGGATGATGTTCAGGGTTGGTCACCAGCACCAGATGAGCCAAACAGTGTTCGTCAATGGACAACCGGGCATAGGGAAAGTCAGTCCAGACATCCGCATTGACAACAACAAAGGGATCACTCAGCATCGGCAGGGCCTTGACAATACCCCCGCCGGTATCCAGTACAGGGCCGATTTCATCTGAATAATCGATTTCAAGACCATAGCCTGCACCACAACCGAGCCGACGGTGGATCTGTTCACCCAGGTAATGGGTATTGATGACGACATGATGAAAACCCGAGTCAGACAACTGTTGCAATTGATGCTCAATCAGGGTTTTCCCTGCCAGCGGTAACAACGGCTTGGGCAGATTTGCTGTTAACCGACCCATCCTCTGACCACGACCGGCAGCCAGGATCATGACATCCATCATTTCATCCTATCCAGTGCCTGCTGACTAAGCTTCTCCAGAACTACCAGTTGCGTGTGTTCTTTGGCCACCTCATGGATATAAGCCAAAACACGGGGTATATCGGCCAGATAACCTGACTTCTGGTCACGATGATAAAGTCGGGCAAAAATGCCCGCAGCCTTGAGATGACGTTGCACGCCCATCAAGTCAAACCACGCAGTAAACCGGGACAATTCAGGGACCGGTAAGGCGGCAACGCAAGCCTTATGATGATACAGGCTCAACCAGGTCAATATTCTTTGCCGTGGCCAGCAAACGTAACAATCCTTGAGCAAAGATACCAGGTCATAGGTAATCGGCCCTTCTACGGCATCCTGAAAATCCAGCACCCCCGGGTTGTGGTCAGCACAAATCATTAAATTACGACTATGATAATCACGATGCACCCAGGTAACGGGTTGTATGGCGATCTGCTCGAGCAACCATTGCTTACAGGCCCGCCAATCGTGCGCCTGCCTGGTATCGAGGGAGATCTGCAAATGCCGATCCAGCAGCCAATCGACAAACAACTGCATTTCACTGAGCAGCAGCTTTTCGCCATACACGGGAAAGATACCATGATTTTGCAGGCCACCCCGTTGTATCCTGATCAAGCTGGAAATCGCATCCTGATACAAAGAATCTGCATTCTGATCATTCAATACTTGCAGATAAGTCTGTTTTCCAAGATCTGTCAATAACAGATAACCCTGTTCCAGGTTAGAAGCCAGCACTTCAGGCACATTCACACCTTGCGCCAGAAGTTGTTGGCTAACCTCGATAAATGGTCGGCAATCCTCCCGATCAGGTGGCGCATCCATGACAATATAGCTCTTGCCCAGGTCGATAAAGCGAAAGTAACGACGAAAACTGGCATCACTGGATGCTGGGCTCAAATTTGCCAGTTCTTCGCCGTAAATGGAACACAACCAGTCATTCAGTTGTTCGAGCCTTTTGTCTCCCATGCAGATACCCTTTATAATCTGGTCGGCCGGTGTGCAATTTTTTATCCAGCACTGGCAGCAAGAACAGTATACTGCAGTCAGCGGATCCCGCCAGGGCTGGGTCTGGTACTATTTTCTTCATTCTACTTGGCCAAAAGTGGCCAAAGTCATTTGGAAAATACCCCAGACCCATCGTTGTAGAGATTTGCGGGTGTCACTGCACTGCAGTACTCATCAACATCTTCAGGAAAGAGAGGCTCTGTCCTTATGCATTTTCAGCATTCGCTCAACGGCAGTACTTTATCTACCATCGACACTGTCGACACTGATGGTACACGATACATGAACAAAAAATTCCTGCTGTTGCCAGGTCTGGTACTAAGTGGCCTGCTGTTGATGCCACCAGTCTTTGCCGCAGATGCGGGTTATTGCCGACGGGATGTTATCGTCCTGCCCGATTTATGGGGCGGAACTTCCGAAAAAATTGACCTTGAGGCCGACATCATCGAGGCCACCGACCGCAATCTGGTCACCCTGAAGGGCAATGCAACCCTGACCCAGGGCGGCAACTATCTGCGTAGTGATGGCATGAGCTACAACAAAGACTCTGATACCGTAGAAGCAAACGGCAATGTCGTGCTATTCAGCCGTGATGGTGATCGACTTGAAACACCCTATATGACCTTGCAGGTATCCCGTGAAAAAGGCCATACTGGCAAGGCCAAAATTCAAAATGCCGATCGTTTGCTGTCTACCGGCTCTCCCAAAACCCGCCTTGTCAGCGGCAGAGGCGATGCGAACCGGGTCAATATTGAAAGTCGTGACCTGCTGGTCCTCAAAGATGCCAATTATTCATTCTGTCCTGCTGGCCATGATGATGTCATGATTCATGCAAGTTCCCTGAAGCTCGATCATTCCAGTTCCACAGGTTACGCCCGCAATGTGGTTATCCGGTTCCAGAGTGTACCGATATTTTATTCCCCTTACCTCGAATTTCCACTGGACAATAAACGACGTTCTGGTTTTTTGTCACCGAGAATCGGGGCTGCAAAAGATTCCGGTATGATCATTGAAACCCCCTATTATCTGAACTTTGCTCCAAATTACGACTTGACGCTGTATCCGAGGTACCTGACCTCTCGCGGTTTGCAACTCGGTGGAGATTTTCGCTATTTGACTGAACACTCCCGTGGTAGTCTCGATGGTGAATTCATGCCCAGTGATAACAAAAGCACCAACAACAACCGTGGAGCCATAACATACCGGCATCAACAAGATCTGAGCACACGGTGGCATCTCGGGGCCGATCTGCAATATGTTTCAGACAATAATTACCTGGATGATTTCACCAATAATTTACTACTCAGCAGTTCCACAAATGTGCCACGATCACTGACCCTGGGATATACCAGTGAGTTCCTTTCACTGAATTCCAGAATTCATACCTATCAGACCATTGACAGCAGTATCCCGGCTTCAGCTCAACCCTATGATCGTCTGCCGCAGATTCAGTTCAATAGTAAACTGCCTATATTATCTGATTTATTTGCCGTCACTCTGGAAGGACAAGTCAGCAACTTTTCCAAGAGTGGCCGCCTGGAAGGCTGGCGATATGACCTGAACCCGGGTATCAGTCTGCCACTTGAAAACACCTATGGTTTTTTCAAACCAAAACTGCAGTTCAATAGTACAACCTATAATCTCAATAATACCAGTACCGGCGAGACCAACAATGACAGTCGATCCGTCCCTGTTTTCAGTGCTGACAGCGGTTTGTTTTTTGAACGCCAATTCAATCTCGCGGGCCAGGACCGCACCCAGACCCTGGAACCCAGATTGCTCTATGTCTATGTTCCATATAAAGATCAGTCGTCTTTACCGAATTTTGATACTTCAGAAGGCAATTTCAACAACTTTTCCAACCTGTTTCGAAGTAACCGTTTTTTTGGCCGTGATCGTGTCGGAGATACCAATCAACTGACTGTTGCCCTGACCAGCCGGCTATTGAATACCGCATCCGGCAGTGAGCTTGGCCACATCCGTCTGGGGCAGATTTTCTTTTTCAATGACCGCCGGGTACAGCTGTTCGGACCGACCGAGACCGAAACCCAGTCTGATCTGCTGGCAGAGTTACAACTTACCATCTCTGACTACTGGACCGTGAATAGTTACCTGCAATACAACCACGCCAATAGCGAAGTGACGACCGGAAAATTCGATTTGGCCTATAATCGTGATCAGCAACGGCTTGCGAAAGCCGCATATCTCTATCAGAGAAATGGTCAGGAACAAGTCGATTTGAATGTATCCTGGCCCATTACCCAGCAGTGGCGTGTCAAGGCTCAACAACTTTATTCCATCACCGACAGAAAAGCCCAGGTATCCACCCTGGGCCTTCAATACGACAGCTGTTGCTGGAGTCTGGGTGTATCTTCACAACGAAGACTCGATAATACGGGTGCTTATCGTAATGCCATCTTTGCAACCCTGGAACTCAAACATCTGGGCAGTATCTCTTCGGGCCTGTAGAAAAAATTCAACCAACATCATGAACAGCCCGTCCCCAATTATTCAATAATACCCAGCGTACCCGGAATGAGAAGAATGAAGCTACGTTATCTGCTGCTATTGAGCAGCCTACTGTTAACACCATATAGTCATGCCGCAAAAAGCCAGACACTGGATGCCGTCTTCGCCATCGTCAATGATGACGTCATTACCCGACAGGAATTCATGTCGGCAAAAAGATCTATCATTAACCAGCTAAAAAGCAACCAGACCCCATTGCCTGAAAATAATATTCTGGATCGACAGATCCTTGAACGCCTGATCAGCGAACGACTGCAGTTACAGGTGGCAAAACGAAAAGGTATCCAGGTCAATGATGAGCAACTGAACCAGGCGGTTGTCTCCATTGCCAGCCGTAATAAGCTCACGCTGCAACAACTGCAACAACGTCTGCAAACGGAAGGTCGCGACTATACTGATTTCAGACGCGGGATACGCCAGAAATTAATCATCCGCAATCTGCTTGATCTCGTCATCAGAAACAGACTGCAAATCAGCCAGGAGGAGATTGACAATTTTCTGACCAGAGAAAAGCAACAAGGAGATCTCAATCTGGAATATGACCTGTCTCATATCTCCATATCAATCTCTCAGGATGCCAGCGCCGAACAAATACAAAAATCCAGGATGAAGGCAGAAAAAGCCCTCAAATCCCTGCAAAATGGCGACAAATTCAGTCTCGTTTCCGCACAGTATTCTGACGCCAGCAATGCGCTGGAAGGCGGCCATCTTGGCTGGTTGCCCGCCGGGCAACTGCCCCTGTTATTTACCAAGGCGTTGCGGAGAATGAAAACAGGTGATATCAGCTATCTGATACGGGCTGCCAATGGATTTCACATCCTGAAATTGAATCAGCAACGTGGCGGTCAACATCAATTGGTTACACAGACCCACATTCGTCATATATTGATGCATCCTGACAAGTTGCTGCCAGCCAAAGAAATGATGGCTCGATTGCGCCAGATTCGTCAACGCATTCTCAATGGCGAGAAGTTCAGTGACCTCGCCGTTGCTTATTCACAGGACAACCGCAGCCGTCTCAAAGGAGGCGACCTGGGCTGGCTTAACCCTGGAGAAATGGTCCCTGAAGTAGAATCGATCATGAGTAACCTGAAAAAGAATGAAATCAGTTTGCCAATTCGAACCAGTTATGGTGCCCATATAGTTCAACTCCTGGGACGTCGAAAATCGGATGCCGGTGACAAGATGAATGAGAATAAAGCCCGGGAACAAATCTTGTCACGAAAATATGATGCCAGCTATAACGAATGGATTCGAAATCTGCGTAATAGTGCCTATATCAAGATTTTAAGACCTGAATCCTGACATGCCAAATCCTGACATGCCATCCGGGCGCCTAATTAAAAGCGGTCGAGATGGCGACCGATGGCAGGATATTCGCTGGACCGGACTGCTGCTGGCATTACTCCTTGCCGGTCATTTCCTGATTACCGGATTACTGCCACTCTCGGACCCTTCCGAGGGCCGTTATTCCGATATTGCCAAAACCATGGTGGATACCTCGAATTACACCACACCCATGTTATGGCTGCATGGACAACACATACCCTATTTGGGCAAACCACCGCTGGGTTTCTGGGCCATGGCGGTGTCGATAAAAATATTTGGTGTCAATGCCTTTGCCACCCGTCTGCCTTCCGGTATTGCCGGCTTACTGTTATTGCTGTTGATGTATCCGATCATAAACCGTTATCTGGGTCGAGAACGGGCGCTGGCCAGCGTCCTGATCACTGTTTCTTCACTGGCCTATTTTATTTTTTCCGGCGCTGCACTGGTCGATATGGTACTCACCCTGTTTGCCAGTGGAGCGTTATTTGCCTACTATGCTTTTTTGCGCGAGCAAACGAGACGAGGCAAACGTTCTACCAGTTTGCTGGTTTTTCTGATGCTGGCGCTAGGATTTCTGGTCAAGGGCCCGGTCGTACTGGTCTATTTTGGTCTGCCGGCGTTTCTTTGGACTTTAATCAACAAAGAATGGGGCGGGTTAAGAAAACACCACTGGTTGGCTGGTATCGGCCTGTTTATCCTGATTACTGTTCCCTGGTTCATACTGGCCGAGCAGACGACCCCTGGTTTTCTTCGTTATTTCTTTATTAATGAAAATTTTCTACGATTCGTTTCCCATCAATACGGTGATCTCTATGGCGCTGGCCGTACCCTGCCCTATGGTAG